>JAWLAB010000006.1 GCA_041395665.1 Pseudomonadales bacterium | reverse complement strand
TTATTGCAGTACAAACAACACATACCTAATAACCGACAACGCTCCTACCCCATTGTAATTTTGCGCTCAGGCACTATGCGGCTTGCCATGATTGTTGACGATATTCCAGGTGAAATTCCCATGATCGACAAACCGATGGGAGAACAATTTGAACGCATGAAGCTGTACGCTGGTGGTGCAATTCTTGCCGATGGCAGCGTGCTGCCTGTTTTGGAAGCTCGCCATGTTATTGCCATGGTGTCGAATGATGGCGTCAGCTATCAAACACTCGCTGCCAATAATGATGATACTGAAAATAATTCAGAAAAATATCTCAATAAAAATCAGGATATGCGTTCAGAGCGCAGTGCTATTCTGGTTGTTGACGATTCCCTGACTACGCGAACTTTAGAAAGAAATATTTTGGAAGCTGCTGGCTACCGTGTCCTTGTTGCCACTGATGGCATTGAAGCCGCTGATATTTTACGCATGGAAGACAATATCACATTAGTCGTCACAGATATGGAAATGCCAAGAATGAATGGCATTGAATTGTGTAAACATATTCGATCTGGTGTTAAAAATCGCTTACCCATTATTATGGTGACATCAGTTGGTGCAGACAGTGAAAAAGAGAAAGGATTGAAAGCTGGTGCCGACGCTTATATCGTCAAGGGGAATTTTCAGCAAGATCACTTTTTATCTACTGTGCGCCGGTTTGTTAATGCCTAATGAACAGCACAATTCGTATCTTAGTTGTTGAAGATAATTTGGTTGTACAGCATTACATCCGCAGCGCACTTTCCACTTATGATAAAAACGAAATTATTTCCATTATTGACAATGGTATAGACGCTTTACATTTGGCCTTATCTAAAAAACCTGATGTAATACTGCTAGATTTATTCCTTCCCGGTATGGATGGTATTGATGTTATTCGCCATGTCATGTCAGATGCACCCTGCCCAATTGTTGTACTCAGTGCCGAATTAGATCGCAAAGATCAAAACCTAACTTTTGAGGCGCAAAAAGCGGGCGCTGTCTCTGTACTCGCCAAACCGACAGGCATGGACGCGGAACACTTTCAACAATTTAGTGAAACACTGTGCAAAACCATACAACTGATGGCGCAAGTTAAAGTTACACGCCGTTGGCTCACAACACCACATCCATCCACCCCTTCTGCCGCAGCCGCTACTGCAGCAATCAATACATTGCGGGATTACTCATTGGTTGCGATTGGCTCCTCCACAGGAGGACCCGCTGCTTTGCACAGTATTTTGGAAGCATTAGGACCACAATTCCCTTTTGCTGTGGTGATAGCGCAACATATTGCTGCAGGGTTTGGTGAAACACTTTGTGAGTGGCTTTCAACCTCAGGCTGCCCTGTTTGCATTCCAAAAAGTGGTGAAAAAATGCAGCTAGGAAAAGTGTATCTTGCACCGGATGATCGTCATTTAGTGCTAGGCGAAAACAACACTTTCTTCCAGATCGAAAATCCCAGCGCACGATTTACACCCAGTGTTGATATGTTGTTTGACTCTATCGCACATAATTATTTTGGTCGTGTTGCTGCTGTTATTTTGACAGGCATGGATAATGACGGTACCGCAGGTATGCACCATCTATATCGTCGTGGCGCACTAACTATTGCAGAAGATGAAAGTAGCTGCATTGTATTTGGCATGCCAGCTTCCGCAATCGCAGCAGGTATTGTCGCCACCACCAAACCTTTATCCGCTATTTGCGAGATGTTTCATGCTGTGAGAGCATGAACGAGAGTTACACAGGAGATACACCATGAACCCCGTTGTTGCAGATAACAAACCTATTCGTGTTGAACTAGAAGCCAATAAACAATACTACTGGTGTAAGTGCGGACAATCAGAAAACCAGCCATTTTGCGATGGCTCACACATTGGCACAGGCATCTCACCTGTTGCCTTCACAGCAGAAAAAACGGGTGAAGCGTGGCTTTGCTGTTGTAAACAAACACATAACGCGCCTTATTGCGATGGCAGACACAAACAAGTGCCTGTAGAGCAAGTGGGAAAAGAGTTTTTACTCAATTAAAAACCATGCCAGACAAAAAAAAGCCCACAGAGAAAAAGCCACGCAACCCTGTCGCACGCACTGCCGCGCAATTCAATAAAGCGGCTGTGCATGTTGATAAGAAAAAAGAGCAAAAGAAAACAGGAAAAGCTGACAAAAACCCATCAAAAGACTGATGACATCACCCCAAAGCTTCACGACGATTTTAATTGGCGCAGCAATAAAGTTTGTAAGCCAGACATGCGTTGCGTTGTTTTTTGTGCAGCGATTTGCAATACCTGTTCACCAGACCAAAGCTCAATCTTTGATTTTGCGCGTGTCACGGCGGTGTAAATTAACTCTCGCGTCAACACAGGGTTAGCTGCTACTTGCGCCGCATCAGCCAGTAAAACAATCATCACGCGATCGTATTCGGACCCTTGCGATTTATGCACGGTGATGGCGTAGCAAGTTTCATAAGCAGGCATTTGCGCACGCGAAATTGTTTTCACTTCGCCATTCACCAGAAAACAAGCGCGCTTTTCGCCACCTTCACACGGCAACACCATACCCACATCACCGTTGTACAGTTTTCTATCGTGATTATTTTGCGTCACCATCACTGGCTGACCTTCATACCAACTATCTGCTTTATGCCCTAGTTTTTCAGCGATAGCGCGATTGATACCTTGCACACCGAAAGGCCCTTCACGCAAAGCACAAAGCACTTGAAAATCCGTTTGTTTTTCCAATAGGGTTTTGATGGGCGCGTTCACTTTAAGAGCATCTGCAACCCACGCATAACCTATTGCAGCAGAATCCAACCACGCGAAACGCGCAGAAAAATCATTCGGCAACACATGATGAATAACAGATTGATTCGCTGCCATATTGGGCACAGCGCCTTCATTGAGCGCCATTGCCAACACACCAATTTCTGGCGAGTTTTTATAGCGGCGGCTTTCCGTGAGGCGTTTGATGCAGCCGGTATTTTCCAATGCGCGACAAATATCTGCTAACACACTACCCGCTTCCACAGACGCTAACTGATCCTTATCGCCAAGCAATAGCAGTGTGGCGTGCGATGGAATAGCATCTAACAAACGATACATCATTGGCAAATCAATCATCGACGCTTCATCGACAATCAATAAATCACAAGACAACGGATTTTGTGTGTGGTGACGCGGCTTGGGGCTGCGCCCATTCATGCTCAACAATGAATGCAGCGTTAAACCCTTTAAATTGTGCTTGTGTGCATCAAACTGTGAACGCGCCAATGCATTCATCATATTGTTGGCAGCTTTACCAGTAGGAGCAGCCAATTTAATCACGCACTGCGGGTTTGTAGACAATTCCTTTTTTATGCGCTCAGCGGCATTCCAAGTTTTCCCTGTACCAGGGCCGCCGGTAATAATTTCTAATCGTCCTGCGTCATGCAAGGCTTTAAGTTTTTCTGCTACGGCCGTTTCAAACGCGTGATATTTCTGCAACCACACTAAACGCCCATCTTCGGATGCAACCAATGGTTTGACTGAATCTGCAACTACACGCTTTACTTCTTTTGCTGTCACACCTTGCATCAGCGAAGACAGCTCAGGCTCACCTAAATCACAACACACGGATAAATCCAGACAAGTATGCTTGAGTGAAACAGAAAAGCTAGTTGCTGCTGCGATGTTTTTCAGCAATTCACTGTCTTTCTTGGTGCTTTTTGCCGAAAAATTATCAGCAACCCATTCAGAAAAGCAGCGATCCAATACGCTCATTGACTCAGCCACATTGCACCTCCTCACCAGAAAAAGCCGCACTCAAGGCTTGAATCTGTTGCGCGCTAGGTCGTTTGAAATAAATACCATGATTAGCATAGCCTTCCACGCCCATACCGCGTAAAAACAGGTAAAAAACACCACCAAAACGGTATTCACCTGTGTCGTAATCGTAGCGTTCCTGTAGGCGTTGTTGCATATAACGATGTGCCGCCACCGAGTAAGTCAAATACTGCAAGTCGTAACGACTGTCACGCATCGCTTCCTCCATCGCAGCATGATCGTAACAATGCGGCGTTTTACCTAGCGTGTTGGATTTGTAATCTAAGACATAAACCGTTTTGTTATGGATAAACAGCAAATCAATGGAACCCGTCATAAAACCATTAATTTGTTTTTGATTATCTTTGCGCGCAATGCCCGTTGACGCACCACACATTTCAGTCAACACGCTGTTGATAGAAGACAGTGTTGCGGCATTGCGATCATCACCCAAAGAAAAATCAAACTCACATTCAGGCAACACTGTTTTCTCATCAAACAAGGTTTGCAACGATGGAACAGCAGCATTGAGTGGCGTTTGCAGAACCTCATTTAACCACTGCGCAATCGCTGTTTTTCTCTGCACAATTACCTCATCCAATAAAGCAGGCTCTGGTTGTTTTCCCTCTGGCTTTAACAGACCGTGGATGCGCAATTCACTGTCTAGGACTTCATCCAAGGCTTCACCATCTGCCATGCGCTCAAAAACTTTGTGCAGGCAATCACCCGTTGTTGTGCCGCCACGCAAAGTAAAACGAATATTTTGTTGCCACTGTTTAATGTTTTCCTCTGTCGCTACCGCATCAGAATGTAATGGTGCCTCGATCACTACTTCGATCTCTGCTTCATCTTGTTTACTGCCTGCCGATACTCGCGCTTCCTTCTGGTAAGCCAATGCGGAATAGCTGGTAATCAACCATGACGAGGAAGGAAATTGGCGTTCCGGCAGAGTTTGAACCAATGGCAATGATTTTCTCTCCTTGGCATTTTCTTTATAAATAGCCTTACTCAACGCAAGCAGCGTTTCATAAGTGCAAGCAGCACCGTCCATACGCTGTTCCAGTTTTGATTGCAGCGTTTCCCACGGTAAAAATCGTGCATTTTTATCTAACGCTAACAAATGCCCCCAGCAACTCTTAGGCAGCAATTGATTTTTATCACTGCTGTAATGGGAAGAACTGATACCGATATAGCACTGATAAATCGCTCGCGTGATGCCGACATACAGCAAGCGCAACTGTTCTGCCATGCGCTCTTGCTCCATGGCTTGTTGTATCACTTCGGGTTCTGATTGAAAATCCAATACCGCCTTCCAGTTTCCCTTTTCTTTTCCTCCCTCTTTTTGATGATAAAACGGCGCATCACTTTTTATATCCACCGTCTTAAACCCGAAGAAAAATGGCATAAAGACCACGGGGTACTCCAAACCCTTACAGCCATGCAGCGTGACAATTTTTATCAAATTAGCATCGCTCTCTAAACGCAAACTCTTGGCGTCTTCATCCAATTCAGAATCATCATTCAATTGCGCGGCATACCAATCAATCACGCGCTCGCGCGAGCCTGTGAGTAAATACTGTTGCTGCAATAAATCACCGAGATGACGAAAATCCGTCATCAAGCGATCGCCGTCCCACTGCAAGGCAAACACTTCATCCAAGTGGTATTCCGAGAACAAGGAATAAAGCGCAGGAAAAATACCTTTTTCATCCCAGCACTGTCGAAATTTATTGAAACACTGAATAGCAGACTCAAAACCCGCATCCGTATCCAAAGAATCCAGCAAGTGGGTTTCCAGCTTGAAATGCCGCAACAAAGGTGTGGCAAACGCCGCTTTGAGATGGAACAAGCTGGATGGCTCATCCATGGCGCGCAACACAAACAACAAATCTTGTGCAAAAGTGCAGCGTTGAAACACACTGTCTTTTTGCGCCAAATAAACAGCCGACAGATTTTTTTGTGCTAATGCATCCTTGATGGCATTTGCCTGTGAATAATCGCTGACCAAAACCGCAATATCACTAGGGCTCAAAGCAACTCTGTTGCCCTTCTTTTCTATCGTTGCACAATCTTTACCTTGCAACAAAGACAGAATGCGCTCTGCACAATCTTCTGCATACAACCGTTTGGTGTTGTTAAAGGTTTCGCTACTTTCATTGGGGTTGCCAATAAACACCAAAGAATCAGGCTCTTGTTTTCCTACGCGATAAACACCCAAATCTTTAGCTACAATTCCACGCCCTTCTGGCGGCTTTTCTAAGGAGTAAACGGGTTCATATTCAATACCCGAATAGACAAAAACGGGGTTATCCGAAGATTCTTTGAACAGCGCGTTTACGCCATCCATCACGCCTTGCTTGGAACGAAAATTGGTATCCAGCGAATGAATAGCTTCCTTATGAATACCCGCTCGCACATCCAGATAAGCAAACACATCCGCGCCACGAAACGCGTAAATAGACTGCTTAGGATCACCAATGGCGAACAACCCACAATGGGCTTGCCCTTGATATAAGCGATCAAACAGCAGAAATTGTTCTGGGTCAGTGTCTTGAAACTCATCCACCATGCAAACGGGGTATTGCTCTGTCAGCACTTTCTTTAACAAGCCCGCCGTGTTTGTATCTGACAATCGTTCATTCATCAAACCAATCACATCATCAGGTTGCATTTGCGCCAACTGCAAAGGCAACTTCCGCACCTTCAGCAATTCATACAATGCTTGCTGCAAGGCCTGCAAAGAGGACTTAATCAG
This sequence comes from Pseudomonadales bacterium, assembly GCA_041395665.1. Classification (NCBI taxonomy): domain Bacteria; kingdom Pseudomonadati; phylum Pseudomonadota; class Gammaproteobacteria; order Pseudomonadales; species Pseudomonadales bacterium. The sequence continues at coordinate 124,904 of JAWLAB010000006.1, read as the reverse complement.
ATCTTCATTGGCTTTATACTCAAAGATGTTTTTTACAATTTGACAAAATATCTGAGCTTCACATTTTTTACTCGGCGTAGCATCAATAATTTGTTGGTATACCTCTTTGTTAATATCACCTAGGTAGCAATTGGATTTTTGAAAGCTATAAAAAGCCCTTTTAATAATCGCATTCAAAGAGCCTCCATGTACCTTGATAGACAGCGCCTCAAGTATTCTCTGTTTGATAGCATCCGTTTCTGTTTTTTCTGTTGAGTCAATAAAAAATCCTTGGGTACTTAGAAGTCTCTCCCTCTCTTTTATAAGATCAGCACGCGTTTTTTCGTACTGATCAATGACAGAGATTCCCTTCTTAGCATTTGACACTGTAGGAACATCTCGCTTGCTGTAGCCATTCAGTACAGCAATATATTTTTTAAGATTGATGCCATTTTTCTTCAGATAAAAACCCAATTTGCTCTGCTCACCCAAGGCTAGTAAACGAGCCATATCCCCTAAATGTTGTGCATCTCTATCGCTGCCGCCAATCTGCACTTCCGCATCAGCCAACGCGCCTGTCTCAAACAAAAAAGTCTGCATCGCTCGCACAGCAAAACTATGAATGGTAAAAATCGCAGCGTCATCCACGAGCAACAGTGCATTGTTTAACCGAATACACGCTGTTTCTTTTTCAGCTGGCGTGCGCATAGCACCCATATACTGCTGGATGAATCCGTCATCACAACTACCACCGCGCAAATACTGCAAAGCCAAAACTATTTTCTGGCGAATACGACCGCGCAACTCATCCGTCGCGGCATTGGTGAATGTCACCACGAGAATCTTGTCTATCGTCAGTGCTTGATTGTCGGTTTGTGAGGGATGCGGTTCCAACAACAAACGCAAAAACAAATTGGCGATGCTGTAAGTTTTACCCGTGCCAGCACTGGCCTCAATTAAATGGCGACCACACAGGACGACTTTGGCGGGATCAAAACTCATGATTTCACCTCCTTCGCTTTCCACCGCGCTCTGGCGGCAGCAATGGTCTTTGCAACGGTTTTAAACACAGGGTCTAGCAGCCGTTGTTTGCTGATGTAATACGCCACTTTTTGAATATCTTCACCTGCACCGTTGCTGCCGTAGCCATCACCATCCCAAGCGTTATCAATAATCGCTTCCCATTCTTCCACCCCTTCTTTCTTTGCATGTTTCTCTTGATATTCCAAGGATGCGTCAGACAAAAATGGCAAGCCGCCTTCGCGGTATTGCATGTACAAACCTGCTAATACTTCCATTAACTTTTCATTGTTTTTTTCTTGTATCAGAAAATTGTCGTCATTTTTTCCATCCCAAAAAAATGCCGCCGATTTTATTACCGCCTCTTTCATGGCTACACCAGCGAAGGCAGACTGAATCGTCAATTTGAATTGATGTTTTTCGCTGAACTTGCTGGCGGTGTGAAAAAATAGCGTATCGCCTAAACACGGCAACTCGCCATTGATTTTCAGATCACCCAAACTGGTTTTGCATTGCCACTGCCCTGCATGCGTAACAGGCTCACCGATGATGGAATGTTTGGCATCCAGCCAATGTGCCGTCATTTCCTGCAAATATTTTTGTTGCAGATGATCGCCCGTTGCACCCAAAGGCCATTTTCCTTCGGCTTGCCATTGGCTTTTTACCGCTGCAATGACCGTTGTTTTGCGTTGTTCTTCATCCCCTGTAGGCGAGATAGCATCCGCCATTTGACGGAAGGCATCTTTCAATGCCCAAGTGCCAAGACCAGACTCCAATTCCATCACATCATCCGATGACACGGACTCATCATAAGTTTTGAGTGACACTTTTTTGTGCTTTTCACCAAAAAACCACCGCTCAGGGTCGGTAAAGAATTTCACAAAACTATCGAGCGACACTTCCACCACTTCTTTAGTTTTCTTGGATTGCAGCCAAGTATCATCGCTTGCACTCTCTACTCTATTTTCACGATGAGACGCAATTGTAAAAGCCTGTTTATTGAACGACAGCAGCTTTCTGTTTTTATCATCGACAAAATATTCTCGACTAAACGGTTGCAACGGATGCTCCTGCACCAAGCATTGCAGCAATAACTTGCCGTCTGTATCATCACGCGCATCCAAGCGATAACCGTCGCGTAAATAATCCATCAGTTCCGAAACAACGACGGAAGGTTGGCGCACTTCATTTTTGCGTTGATCGCGCCCTACATAACTCACATGAAACACATCGCGCGCGGAGAGCAGTGCTTCCAAAAACAACCAACGGTCATCCACGCGGCGCGAGCGATCACCAGGACGATAATCTTTGCGCATCACATCAAAACTTGCTGCTGTATGTCGCTTGGGGTAATCATTTTGATTCATGCCCAACATCATCACCACGCGAAATGGCACACCGCGCATCGGCATCAAACTGCAAAACTTTACGCCCTCACGCCACGGATGCTTACCTTGCGATGGCGCTTGCAACGATGGCTGCAATACGGCGCGCACCACGGATAAATCGATGATTTCTGCACACCACACATTTGCTTGTCGCAACTGTGCTATTTGTTTGCGAATTTCACGCAAAGCTAAAAGTTCGTCATCATCTTGTGCGACAAAAAAATCATCAAGCAACGCGTGCAGTTTTTCTACCCACACATCTGGTGTAGCAGCTTCTGCTAACAAGGTGCGATATTTTTTGAGTTGCTGCCAACACTGCAAAAAGCTGTCGAGCAATGCAGCGCTGCCACCTTCCACTTCGTCGAAAGGCATAACAGACAACTGCTCGTCCGCCATCGCTACTGGCTCACTCACTGCCTGCATCATGCCGTAACCTGCCAGCAGACGATTGATGGCAAATTCCCAACTGAACTCGCTGTACGCAGGCAACTGGCACTGCTCACGATGCGCGGCATCCAATCCCCAACGCGCTCCCGCATCGCTCAACCAAGTTTTTAAGCGCTCATAACCATCGCGATCAATCGCAAATCGTGCCTGCACCGCAGGCACTTCTAACAAGGCGAGAATATCCGTTAATGGAAAACGATTTTCGGGCAGTGACAATAAAAAATCGAGCGCATGCAACATTGGTACTTCTTCCAACCAAGTGCGATCGCTGATGTGATATGGCAATGCATATTTTGTCGCACCAAACACGGTGTCGATATACGGCACATAAGGCGCGACTTGCGGCATCATCACCACCACATCGCGTGGTTTTAGCGTTTTATCTTGCGCAAACAGCGCTGACAGTTGATCGTGCAACACTTCCACTTCACGCAGCGGGCTGTGGCAACTGTGGATCTGAATACTGCTTACCTTTTTTTGTAAATCTTCTATTGGCACACACTGTTGATTAGCTGCATTGGGCAACTCGGTCAGCGTTGCCATTTCACCGCGATATTGCAGATCTAAAATTTCCTGCTGTATGCAATGCAGCAAACTGTCTTTCCCAGCTGCCTCGTAATATTCCCGCTCCTCAAAAGGATATTGATCCAACTTGGCGTACAAACCGCCAACAAAATCTTTTACTTGCTGCCCTTGGCTAGCCAATAGCGGATTGCCAATCACACCATCACTCAAACTTTTTTTCTGTTGATTTTTCAGCATGCTTTTAGCCGATTGCACATCAAACCAATAATGCTGGCAGGGGTTCAGCACAAATAAATCCACAGGAATATGTTTGCCCAGCAGCAACAACATCTCCTGCAAATGCGGTGGCATAGAAGTGATACCAAACACACTGAGCCTCTGCATCGGCAGGCTAGGCACAATGTCTGTGCTGGATTTTTTATTCAGTACATCCAATAACTGAAACTCAATGGCAGCGCGGTGATGCTGTTGTTTTTTAGCCGCATCACCCATCGTTGCCGTTAATTTTTGCCACAACAGCGCCTGCCACTGCTCACTCTCTGCAATCTCTTTGCCTTTTTCCCACGCTTGCATTTTTTCAGGGCGATAAATCAAATACTGATCGAATAAATCAGCAATCGTGGCAGATAATTGATAACGCTTGAGCGATGCCTCGCTATCACCCTGTAAATAATTCTTTACTGGCTGCATCGATTTTTGTGATAACAAACTTGTATCACCAAAAAACCCGTAGAGTTTCCACAACATTTCTTGCTTGGAGAGTGGCGTCTGCTTGGGAATATCCGCAGCCACCACCGCGCGCACCAGCAACCAAAACAATTCGTGCGGTTGAACACAACGGATATTGGCAGCAACGCCCTGCTGCTGCGCCAACTGCAACAAAAGCCACTGCCCCATTACTGTGTTATCCACCAGCACATATTCCGCTGCCAGTGGATTTGCTAACGGCTGCGCTAACTGCTGCAAACAGGCATCGCGCAATGATTCAATACGGTTGGAAAAATGCGAAACAAACGCCATTGCAAATCCTTCTTTGTTTTTAATTGAAACTACTTTTAGCAAAATCATGATGACACAGCCATACGACATCTTGTGTCGTATGAACAATAGGCAACCCATCATCATCCCTGTATCATGGCAGAAAAACCACCGCACGAAATCCTTATGACGAACAGCGCATCCCCCGCCCATTTACAGCAATTATTGATTGGCTATTTAGTCGCCGCCAAAACCTCGCTGGATGAAACGCAGTACGAGGCAGTGAAGGCACAATTGCCCGGCTATATCGCGCTCGCCAATGAAATGGTGAAGATGGAAGTGTTAGCGGATCGCAGCATCATGCAGCAAGCGATACACGCGCTGGCTTCGGGCAATAGCGTAGAAGAAACGCTGATGTACACCTTCATGCTGCACATTTATTTGCTGCTACGAAATGGCACGCGCCACCCGCTAGAAATGGGCATTATTCGACAAAACATTATCGGCTTACTGCCAGTTTTTGATCGCGCGCGCGGCAAAGGTTTGTTGCGCGAAACCGTGTATGAATCCAACGCTTCACTGTTGATGAGCATTGCCGATAAAACGGATGACATGGAAGAAGCCATTGGCATACTCGCCGCTGGCTATCAGCGTTATGCGGAAAAAAGTAGCGCATAATTGCCCTGTTATCTTTACTTGGAGTACAGACACATGGAACAGACCCCAGACAACACACCCGTCGTTAACGAGCCCACTGCTAGCGCTGACAACGCCACTCCACCATCACAAGACAGCAAAAATCTTGCGCTGCTTTGCTGGCTAGGCAGTGTCCTGTTTACATTTATTCCGGGGCTAATTTTTTATCTCATTAAAAAAGATGATGCTTATGTGCAAGATCAGGCCAAAGAGTCATTGAACTGGGGTATTACTTTTATTTTGATTTTGATTGCCGGAAAAATACTGACATTAATTTTGGTAGGATTTTTAGTAGTCATTGCTGCATGGTTATGCAATTTAGTGTTCTGCGTGATGGGCGCTGTTGCCACATCGGATGGCAAACCGTTTCGTGTACCGTTTGCGTTGCGTTTAATCAAATAAACTCAGCGCTTGTCCATACCTTGTTGTAAATCTGGCCACGCCGCTTTCAGGTAGGCCAGCATGGACCACAGCGTCAACGCTGCAGCAATATACAAACAAGCAATACCTGCAATCGCAATCCAACTAGCATCTTTATAAGCACCCAGTAGTAACAATAGCGCCACCATCTGCATCGCCGTTTTCACTTTTCCGACATAAGACACGGCGACACTCGCGCGTTTGCCCAATTCCGCCATCCATTCACGCAGTGCAGACACCACAATTTCGCGGCAAATAATCACAATCGTTGGCAACACAAACCAAATATGCGGATAACGATTGACCAATAAAACCAGCGCCACCACCACCATCAATTTATCGGCTACCGGATCAATAAACGCACCGAAAGGTGTGGTTTGATTCCATTTGCGCGCGAGATAACCGTCCAACCAATCTGTTGCGCACGCCAAACCAAAAACAAATGCACACAGCAAGTTCGTCCATTGCATCGGCATATAAAACAGCAACACAAACAGCGGAATGAGCAGGATGCGCAGCAGCGATAGGAGGTTGGGTAAGTTCATGGCTCGATTCTACGGTATTCGCAAGCTCACCACACGCCCACTTGCTGCATCATAGCTTTGAAACGCTCCATCGCGCGGAATTTCACTGCGAGTTCGCGATGATCTTCGCCCTCTTCCACCCAAAATGCGCGCCCCCAAGGTGACGGCGTCCACGGCAACACACTGGAATGATAAGTCGCTGCTGGGTCGAGCGAATCCAAAAACTCTTTGGTCATCAATTCCATCGGGCTCAACACGACATCAAACGGCTGACCGTATTTTCCGTTCGCTTTGCGCAGCTCCATCAAAATATTGACGATCTCTGCCAAGCGTTTGTTCTTTGATGGCACACCCAACCAACCGTCATTATTAGCCGCGCGTTGAAATGCCGCTTTGCTGGCACCACCCACCCACACGGGCATTTTTTGTGTCGGCACGGGTGAATGAATCACTTCATCGTAGTGAAAAAATTCGCCGTGATGTGAAACCACTTCGCCACTGTGCAACTGCTGTACGCAGGCGATCACTTCATCCAAACGACGACCGCGCGCGGAAAAATCAATGCCCATCAAATCAAACTCTTCTTTGATCCAACCGGCAGACACACCGCAAGCCACGCGATTATTGGTGAGGATAGCCGCCGCTGCAGTGGCACGCGCCACCGTGAAAGGGTCGCGCAGTGCTGCCAAATAAATATTGGTCGCCAAGCGCAGTGTTTTAGTGGCAACGCCCAAAGCAGTTAGCGTCACCCACGGATCCATCCACGGATTGGTTTTTGGCCACCATACTTTGCCGTCTGGTGTGTACGGGTACGGCGTTTCAATTTTTGTGGGATACACGAGGTGATCTGGCACGGTAATCCCTTCAAAACCCAATTCTTCCGCTTTCTGTGCGATGGCAACAAATTGATCCACTTCCGTGGTGTTGACCAGTGAGACCCAGTATTTCATGCCGTTTCCTCTGTATTTTTAGATCAATAGTTTTACGAATGTAAATGCGCGTGAATCGTATCAGCTAATTCACGGCTAATGCCATGCACGCGCGCAATATCATCAGCACTCGCGCGAATAATTTCTTGCAAGCCGCCAAAATGTCGCAACAACGCACGACGGCGCGTCGGCCCAACACCCGCAATACCTTCCAAGGGTGAAGCGGTGCGTTTTTTATCGCGCCGCGTGGTGTGGCCTGCAACAGCAAAACGATGTGCCTCATCGCGCACTTGTTGAATCAAATGCAACGCCGGTGAATCAGCCGGCGGGATGCGCGCTACCGATTCACCGTGCACAAACAATTGTTCAAATCCCGCTTTGCGCGTTGCGCCTTTGGCGACACCCACCAGCAACATGCCGGCAATTTGCAATTCTTCTATTACTTCAACGGCTTGCGTGAGCTGACCTTTGCCGCCGTCGATCAACAAAATATCAGGCAGCACGCCGTCATTTTCTTTTAAGCGGCGATAGCGGCGCGTCAACGCTTGTTTCATCGCGGCGTAATCATCACCTGCGGTAATACCTTCAATGTTGAAACGTCGATAATCACTTTTGCGTGCGCCTTGGCGATCAAACACCACGCAAGAAGCCACCGTCGCTTCGCCAGAAGAATGACTGATATCGAAACATTCAATACGCTCTGGCACGGCATCCAAACCCAACACCTCGCGCAGCGCTTCAAAACGCGCTTCGATATTTTGTTTGCTCGCTAATTTTTGCAATAAATTTTCTTGTGCCGCTTTGCTCGCTATCGTGAGCCACTGTTGACGATGCGTGCGCACACTGGTACTCACCAACACTTTGCGATGGGCGCGCGCTGTTAACGCCGCCTGCAAAGCCGCGTGTTCTCCTGCAGCCGCTATCGACAAAATCACTTCCGCAGGAATCTCACGCTCTGCACCCAAATAAAATTGCGCGACAAAACTCTCCAACACTTGCGCTGTTTCTTCTTCCACCGATAAAGAGGGAAAATAACTGCGGCTGCCGAGAATGCGCCCTTGTCGCACAAACAGCACTTGCACACACACTGCGCCCGCTTGCTGTGCACAGGCAAAAATATCGGCATTGATCGCCGCGCCCTGCTCCACCGCTTGCTGCTCTTGCACGCTGCGCAAACTGGCAATGCGGTCGCGCAACTCGGCTGCGCGCTCAAAGTGCAACGCCTCTGCTGCACTTTCCATATCGCTTGCCAGTATTTCCATCACGCGCTGTTCTTGCCCTGTCAAAAACAGCGCAGTGGTTTCCACATCTTTGGCGTACTGTTCAGGCGAAATCAAACCCACGCAAGAACCAGAACAGCGATGAATTTGATACTGCAAACACGGACGGCTGCGGTTGCGAAAGAACGAATCTTCACACTGGCGCACACGCGAAAACTTCTGCAAAAAATTGAGACTCTCACGCACTGCGCCGCTGTTAGGAAACGGGCCAAAGTAGCGGCCTTTCTTCTGTTTTGCGCCGCGATGAAAAGACAAGCGCGGATAGGTTTCACCTTCGCTCAAAAAAATATACGGGTAGGATTTGTCATCGCGCAATAAAATGTTATACGGCGGGTGATGCGCTTTAATCAGATTCTGTTCGAGTATCAACGCTTCAGTTTCACTGCTCGTTACCGTCAATTCAATGCGTGCGATACGCGAAACCAACGCCTGTGTTTTAGGACCTAAACCACTAGTGCGAAAATAACTGGAAAGTCTTTTTTTAAGATTGCCGGCTTTACCGACATACAGTAGCGACTCTGCTTCGCCCTGCATTTTAACGCCGTACATCTGGTAAACACCAGGATGGCTAGTGACAGAAGCCAGAAATGACTGACTATCAAACGCCATGCGCAAGCTCTAAAAAATTAAGCATCGCCATCGGGCACAAACAATTTGTGACGCAGTGCCAACAGTGTCAAACCGACATCATTTTCCACACCCAGTTTTTCAAACATGCGATAACGATAAGTATTCACTGTTTTCGGGCTGACATTGAGTTGATCGGCAATATCTTGTGCGCTTTGGCAGCCGACGATCATCAAGGCCACTTGCAACTCGCGCTCCGATAAATCATCAAACGGTGAATGATGTCCGCTATTGCGTTTACGCAAAGGTTTTAATGCCAACTCTTGCGCAATTTTGCGGCAGACATAATGTTGATCGGCATGCACTTCACGAATTGCTAAGACCAATTCATCCATGCCGCTGTCTTTGGTGACAAAACCGCGCGCACCGGCTTCCAACAACAAATCAGGAAACGGATCATCCGCACACGCAGTAATGACAACCACTTTAGATTCAGGAGCGCGGCGCTGCATGCGCTGTGTGGCTTCTATACCGCCAATCCCCGGCATACGCACATCCATCAACACCACATGCGGCTTTAATAATTCTGCTTTTTCTAGCCCATCTTCACCGCTAGACGCTTCACCGACAACGGAAAAATCTTCCACGCTGTCCAGCATATGTCGCAAACCCACACGCACGAGGTCGTGATCGTCAACGATTAAAATGTTAATTAATTCCTTTGCCATCATAAAAATCCCTATTTACTACGCAAAAAATTATCCCAACCAATACCGCGCGTTGCTGAACAAACGCATCCACGAACCGTTGTCTTGCCAACCGTCTGGATGCCACGAATGTTGCACGGCGCGAATCACGCGCTCTGGGTGCGGCATCATGATGGTGTGTCTACCGTCGTCATTGGTAATGGCTGTAATTCCCAACGGCGAGCCATTGGGATTGGCCGGAAAGTTTTCCGTCATGTGACCGTAGTTGTCGATATAACGCATCGCTACTTGCCCGCTACTATCCAAATCTTTTAACGCAGTGACATCAGCAAACTCGGCGCGACCTTCACCGTGTGCAACGATAATCGGCATACGCGAACCCGCCATGCCCGATAACAAAATAGAAGGCGAATGCTCCACTTCCACCATCACTAAACGCGCTTCAAATTGTTCACTGGTATTGCGCACAAAGCGCGGCCAATGTGTAGCACCTGGAATTAAATCTTTGAGATGCGACACCATCTGGCAACCGTTGCACACACCAAGACTGAACACATCATCGCGATGGAAAAACTGTTCAAACATGTCACGCACACGCGTGTTGAACAAAATACTTTTTGCCCAACCACCACCCGCACCGAGCACATCGCCATAAGAAAAACCGCCGCAAGCGGCAAAGCCTTTGAAGTCTTTTAGATCGACGCGACCGGATAACAAATCGCTCATGTGCACATCGACGGCAGCAAAACCAGCGCGATCAAATGCTGCCGCCATTTCCACCTGACCGTTCACGCCCTGCTCACGCAAAATCGCTACACGCGGACGCACGCCGCTGGCAATCATCGGCGCGGCAACATTGTGGTTTTGATCGTAAGTGAGCGATACCGACAAACCTGGATTGTTGTTATCCAACACCGTTTGTTTTTCTTGTTCAGCACAAACAGGATTATCACGCAGTGCTTGAATGCGATAGCTAGTTTCCCACCACAACGCCAGCGCATCGCGGCGCGACATTTCTAACACAGTGTTGCTGCCATCAAGCACACGCAAATAATCATCACCGTTGATAAAACCGATGCGATGCAAACAAGCAGACAGCTGATGGTTTTCTACCAACTGTTGCAGCGCAGCAATATCATCCAACGACACTTGCAGCACAGCACCTAATTCTTCGGCAAACAACGCAGCCAATGGATCATCGCCTAAATCATTCAGCGCGAAATCCACACCGCAATGCCCCGCAAACGCCATTTCCGCGACGGTTGCCCACAAACCGCCGTCCGAGCGATCGTGATACGCCAATAAAAGATTTTTCTGCAAAGCGTCTTGTATGAAAGCAAAAAATTGAGCCAATTGCTGCGGCTGATCGAGATCCGGTGCTTCATTGCCCACTTGTCTAAAGACTTGCGCGAAAGCCGAAGCACCTAAACGATTTTTGCCATTGCCTAAATCAAGTAAAAATAATGCGCTGTCACCTTTATCCGTGCGCAACTGCGGCGTCACGGTTTTGCGCACATCCAACACTGGCGCGAAGGCAGAAATAATTAAAGACATCGGCGCTGTCACCGATTTTTCTGCGCCATTTTCTTGCCAACGCGTGCGCATCGACATGGAATCTTTACCCACCGGCACGGTGATACCCAACGCTGGACAAACTTCCATACCCACGGTGCGCACGGCATCAAACAATTTTTCATCTTCACCGGGATGACCGGCTGCACACATCCAGTTGGCCGACAGTTTTACATCGGATAATTTTTCGATGCGCGTAGCAGCGATATTGGTGATTGCTTCGGCAATCGCCAAACGCGCGGAAGCTGGCGCAGAAATTAACGCCGCTGGCGTGCGTTCGCCCATCGACATGGCTTCGCCGGCATAAGTGTCATAGGCAACCGTTGTTACTGCGCAATCGGCAACAGGCATTTGCCACGGACCAACCATTTGGTCGCGTGCGACCATGCCTGTTACTGAACGATCACCAATCGTGATCAAAAAGTTTTTCGAGGCGACAGACGGCAACTGCAATACACGCTCTGCCGCTTCACGCAACTTAATCTTGCTGTAATCCAACGCTGGTTGCGTGACTGTTTTTCGCTCAATACTGCGCGTCATTTTAGGCGGCTTGCCGAAAAGCAGTGACATCGGCAAATCAACAGGCGCGTTGTTGAAATGCGCATCATCCACACGCAAATGTTTTTCTTCGGTGGCTGTACCAACCACCGCATACGGACAGCGCTCGCGCGCACAAATCGCATCAAACTGCGCTAAATCTTCTTCACGCACAGCGAGCACATAGCGCTCCTGCGCTTCGTTACACCAAATGGCAAGCGGGCTCATCCCCGGCTCATCACTCGGCACAGCGCGCAAATCAAATACACCGCCCGTACCACCGTCTTTCACCAATTCTGGCAACGCGTTAGATAAACCACCCGCGCCGACATCGTGAATAAATTGAATTGGATTTTTTTCGCCCATCTGCCAACAGCGGTCTATCACTTCTTGGCAACGGCGTTCAATTTCTGGGTTTGTCGCTGCACCGAAGCAAAAATCTAAATCGGCTTCTCTGCCCAGATGCCATCGAAGACGCAGCGCGCCACCGCCCAAACCGATCTGCATGGCAGGTCCGCCGAGCACAATCAATTTTGCGCCCGCAGCAAACGGTTTTTTCTCCACATGTTCTTCGCGAATATTGCCGTAACCACCGGCAATCATAATCGGCTTGTGATAACCGTATATTTCATTGCCCGCAGCACATTCGGCAGGCAGTTCAAAACTGCGAAAATAACCGCACAAATTCGGGCGACCGAATTCATTATTGAAAGCAGCGCCTCCCAACGGCCCTTCCGTCATGATATCTAGCGCAGAAACAATGCGATCGGGCTTGCCGTAACTTTCGCCTTGCGCATTTTTTTCCCACGGCTGTTCGTAGTCGGGAATCAGCAAATTGGAAACAGAAAATCCTGTTAAGCCCGCTTTAGGTTTTGAACCGCGACCCACTGCACCTTCATCGCGAATTTCACCACCAGCACCTGTACCTGCACCAGAAAATGGCGCAATCGCTGTGGGATGGTTGTGCGTTTCAACTTTCATCAACAAATGCACATCTTCTTGATGCGCGCCGTATTCGCCCGTTTTAGCGTCGGGGAAAAATCTGCCCGCACGCTGCCCTTTCACAACCGCTGCATTGTCAGAATACGCCGACAACACATTGTCGCCCGCGCATTCATTCGTGTTGCGTATCATTTTGAACAGCGATTTTTCTTGTGCGACGCCGTCAATCAACCAATCGGCATTAAAAATTTTGTGGCGACAATGTTCAGAGTTCGCCTGCGCAAACATCATCAATTCCACATCAACGGGATTGCGACCCAGCGCGACAAAACTCTCCGTCAGATAATCAATTTCATCATCTGCCAAGGCCAAACCCAATTCGCGGTTGGCGCACACCAAAGCATCACGACCACCGCCGAGAATATCGACCGTGGTCGATGGCGCAGGCTGCTCTTGCACAAACAAAGTGCTCGCTTCTTCTAAAGTGTGCAGCACAGATTCCGTCATGCGGTCATGCAAAATCGCTGCTATCGCATTCACTTGCTCTGCACTAAAACTGCCGCCCACACGAAACGCGATACCGCGCTCCAAACGGCGCACGGCTGTCAATCCACAGTTGCGCGCGATGTCGGTTGCTTTGCTCGACCAAGGAGAAATCGTGCCAGTGCGCGGCACCACCAAAAACAACTGCCCGTGCGGTTCGAACAGTGATGCTTGGCGTGGGCCGTATTCGAGCAATTGCTCTAACACGACTTGTTCAGCGGGCGTTAAGATCTGCGAGACATCCGCAAAATGCACAAACTCGGCGTGCAATTCCGTCACAGCAGCCACTTCGCGCAAACGCGTCAGCCATTTATTGAGACGAAAAGAAGAAAAAGCAGGCGCACCACGCAAAACCAGCATCACAACCTCAACAGTGAGCCACAAAACCGGCTCAGGGTAGGAAAATATCGATGCGCGTATTGTAGCCTAGGGCAGCTTGCTACTGCTGCCGCTGCTGTTTTTGAGCATAATCCTGCCAAAACAAATTATTGCGGCGTTTGGTATAGGCCAATAAAGGTGTTTTTATATGCTCCATATCCGGCGTGACAAAAATGACATCATCCGCCACCTGTATACACAGTCCTTTTCCGGCATTTGGCAGAGCACGAACAATTTCCCCCATATCTGGCCACTGAGCAACATCGTGCGGCATCGGGGGGGCAGCCAGAAATAAGCGGGCGTCATCAATCAGTAGCACATCACCCTTTCTCTCTCGTAAGCAGGCTAATTCCCCCAACAAAGGACACTGATCATCTGGTCCCGCTGTATCGCCACCAAACCAATGACTATCCAACCAAAATAGCTTTTTGCTCCCCTATCTTCTCTACATTTCACACAGGAGCTGCCGAGAGTCACCGCAGAGCACTGATACATTGTGTAAATCAGCTAAGCTTTTACTGTATTGATTAAACAAGCTGAGAGAGCTTTCTATCGTGATGACTTGCTCAAAATGACCAGCGGCCCAACGCGCTGTTCCACCTTGGTAAGTACCTGTTTCAACAAACACTGTTGCACCAATGGCATCCCTTAACAGCAGCGTGATTTTTTCTGGTATACCAAATCGTACCATCCCCATCTAACACACCATCCAAAATCGCCAGAAAAGTTGGCAACATAACAGGAAACGGTAGTACAGCAAACGAAGCTTTTTGTAGAAACGCTAGGACAAGCCAGCAATATCAGAAGCAGTAGCTTGTGGTAGATTGCGCGACGACATCAGCGCAAGGAGAACAATCGGGTGAATTTCAGCCAATTAACTCTGATTCGGAAAATTCTGGTTCTACAAGTCATTTTTAGCGTCATTGCTATGACCGCTGTGGGGACGATTACCGTCCAAGTCGGCATGAACCACGTCGAGCGCATCACCGAAGAAAAGCTTGTTGCGCTTCGTGACATCAAGCAGCAAGAACTCAATGTGTGGCAAAACACCAATCGCTTTAGCGGCGGGATGCTGTCGGCATTGATAGAAACTTGGAGTACGCAAGAAGACAAAGGGCGCGCGCTATCTCCCATACTGAAAGATTTTTTCTATCAAATGGCATGGCACGAGCAGTGGCAAAAAGTAGGACTTGGTGAAAAAGGTGAGACTTATTTGGTCAATATCAAAGGCAACAGTGCCAGCCCTTTGCGCTTCCAAGGAACGCCATTCCACAACAGCCGTTTTATGGATGTTACTGAGGCCGGAGCCGGCAACTACAAAAGCTATCAAGGAAACACCGTCATTGCCGCCTGGACACCCGTGGATATTGACGGGACAAAGTGGCTGCTCGTCAGTGAAATAGATCGTGACGAGGCGCTCGGGGCTGCACTGCTCAATCTGCGTCTTTATGTCAGCGCGGTAGGTATCAGCTTTGGGTTGCTCATTTGCTGGCTGACCTTTGTGGTTATGCGTAACGCTATCACTCGCCCCATCAACAACATGCGTGACGCACTGAAAGATTTGCAAGACGGTGATGGTGATTTAACGCATCGCTTAAAGAAAACCAGCAATGACGAACTCGGTGAGATGGCCGATATCTTCAATGCGTTTCTTGAAAAATTGCACAGTGTCGTGAGCAGACTGGTTTCCACCACCAGCACACTGTCTATCGCATCCGCCAATATTCACGATAGCGCTATCCGCGTCAGTGTTAGCTCAGAAGAACAAGCTGCCAGCGCCGAAGAAACCTCTGCCGCGCTGGAAGAAATGAGCGTCACCATCAGTCAAAACGCCGACAATGCCCGCGCCACCGAGCAGATTGCCACCGCTGCTGCCGATAGCGTGCGTCGGGGTAGCGTGGTTATGAAAGATGCTGTCAGCGAGATGCAAAAAATCACGCAACGCATTGGCGTGATCAATGAAATCGCCCAGCGTACTAACTTATTGGCACTCAACGCCGAAATTGAAGCCGCGCGCGCGGGTGAACACGGTCGCGGCTTTGCCGTGGTTGCTGGTGAGGTGCGCAAATTGGCGGAACAGAGCCGCACGGCTGCGGCTGAAATTGCTGCGCTTGCCAACAACAGCTCGGGGGTGAGCAATGAAGTGGTCGGACTGCTCGACAACATCGTCTCGCAAGTGGTGCAAACCGCTGATTTGGTTCAGGAAATCAGCCATGCTTCCGATGAGCAGCAAGGCGGCGTTGAGCAAATTCATCGCGCCGTCAGCCAGATCGAAAGCTCTACCCAGCTCAGCGCACACTCCTCTACGGAGTTGTCAGACACTGCACGAACCATCCATGAGCAAGTCAAAGAGCTGGAATCCGCTGTTCAATTTTTCAAAATCTAAGCTATTCAAAAGCTAAGTAAAACGCTTGGGCGGCGCGGTCTTATCAACCGCGCAATGCCTGATTGATCTGCATGGGCAAAAAGCCTCTGTACTGCAAAAACCGCGCGACTTTAGCTTTCTCTTGCAGCGCCGTTACCAAACCAGCACCAAATTTCTTGCGCTTCACATCGCTGACCGCTGCCAACCAACCTTCATCGCTGCGACGAACAGAGTCTGTTACTAGCTCTATATTCACGCCACGGCGACGCAGCTCCTGCTCGATAAACACAGGGCCATAACCGCGCGCTCGGCGACTGCGCACAAACACTTCTGCAAACCGTTCATCGCTCTGGTAACCATCTGCCGCTAACTTATCCAAGCACTGTTGCAAAGGCATGGCATCAATCGGCAGATTGAAGCGTTCTGCCAGCTTCGTCAGCAGCTCTCGACGGGAATGTTCTCTTTGTCCGAGCAAGCCGAGGGCGGCACCGTGAATTTTCACAGCGTTATCCATAAATCACCTATAAGAATTTTGTTATAAAACAACTAACTACAGCATAAACTCAAAGTTGCATCTCGAAGTTATACGCTGTAGCTCAAGTGGTTTAGAGGTCAACTTCTTCCGCGGCAACCACAGCGGCAGTTTGCTTACGCGCTTCGATTGGCCCTTGCAAATAAGCCTCACGAATCTTAGCTTCTAGCTCACTAGCTACTTGAGGATTATCCTGTAAGTACTTCATTGCATTGGCTTTTCCTTGGCCAATCTTGTCACCTTTGTAGCTATACCAAGCGCCAGACTTCTCGACATGACCGTCATTGACGCTGATGTCGATAATTTCGCCCATGCGGTTGATACCTTGACCGTACATGATCTGAAACTCGACCTGTTTGAACGGTGGCGCAACTTTGTTTTTGACGACTTTGACGCGTGTTTCGTTGCCCACCACTTCATCGCCCTCTTTAACGGAGCCAATGCGGCGGATATCCAAGCGCACGGAGGAGTAAAACTTCAGCGCATTGCCGCCGGTAGTGGTTTCTGGGCTGCCAAACATCACACCAATCTTCATACGAATTTGGTTAATGAAGATGACTAAGCAATTCGCATTTTTGATGTTGCCGGTCAGTTTACGCAGGGCTTGTGACATCAAACGCGCCTGCAAGCCGACATGGGTGTCGCCCATATCACCTTCGATTTCAGCTTTCGGCACCAAAGCCGCGACGGAGTCGATGACCAGCACATCAATAGCATTGGAGCGCACCAACATATCCGCTACTTCCAACGCTTGTTCGCCGGTATCTGGCTGAGACACGATCAAATCTTCGACATCGACACCCAATTTGCCAGCATAAATAGGATCCAAAGCGTGCTCGGCATCAATAAATGCCGCTGTGCCGCCCGCTTTCTGGCACTCAGCAATCACTTGCAGGGTCAGCGTGGTTTTACCAGAAGACTCAGGACCATAGATCTCGACAATACGGCCTCGCGGCAAGCCACCGATGCCCAGCGCAATATCCAAGCCCAAAGAGCCGGTGGAGATGGCAGGAATGTCTTCATGCGCTTTCTCACCCATGCGCATGACCGTGCCTTTACCAAATTGGCGTTCGATTTGACCCAGTGCTGCTGCCAGCGCTTTTTCCTTGTTTGCGTCCATTGTCTTGACCTCGTTAGCTCATTCGATCGGCGTACCGATCACTCTATATATAAGGGCAGGCCTCAGCGCCCAACCCCACTCTCAACTTGCAAGGCAAGCATACACCGCTTTTTTGATACTGTATAGACCTACAGTGGTTTTTTATACAGTAATTTTACTGGTGACTCAGCCAGCCACCACACCCTGCTCGCGCAAACTCACAATACTCGCTGCGCTATAACCCAAATCCGTCAAAACGGCATCGGTATCTTCACCCGCCACACGCGGTGCAGCAGGCGTTTCTGGTTCACTGCGCGAGAAACGCGGCGCGGGTGCGTGTTGCAACAAACCATCCACCTCAACGAAAGATTTGCGTTCAACATTGTGCGGATACTGTGCGGCTTCCTGTATATCCAACACCGGCGCAAAACACGCACTGCTGCCTTCAAATACTTTCACCCATTCATCGCGCGTTTTCGTTTTGAACACCGCAGCCACTTTCGCTTCCAGCGCAGGAATTTTGCTGATGTCCTGCTCGGGTGAACCCAACCACTGCTGTTCAAACTCGGCTTTATTCAAACCGAGTCTTGCAATGAAATCCCAATAAAAATTCGCTTCTAACGCGCCGACTGAAACATATTTGCCATCGGCACATTCAAAAGTGTTGTAAAAATGATTGCTGCCACCAAACAAATGCGCGCCGCGATCTTTGTACGGCATGAAGAACGGATTTTTTTCGTAAGCGTACAAGTAGGCCATCAACGCCATCGCGCCATCAACAATCGCCGCATCCACCACTTGTCCTTTGCCGGATTTCTGCGCTTCTAACAACGCACACACCACGCCGTATGCCATGAACATGCCGCCGCCGCCAAAATCACCCACCAAATTTAATGGCGGCACAGGACGACCGGCATCGCGCCCCATTTTTTCCAGCACGCCGGTGATGGCGATGTAGTTGATGTCATGCCCCACGGTTTGCGCCAGTGGGCCGGTTTGCCCCCAGCCCGTCATGCGTGCGTACACCAGCTTGGGATTGCGCGCCTGCACGGCTTCCGGCCCCAGTCCCAAGCGTTCGGCTACGCCAGGGCGATAACCTTCGATCAACGCATCGGCGCTCTCACACAATTTCAGCACCAGCTCGACACCTTCCGGCTTCTTCAAATTCACCACGATGGAGCGACGATTGCGCAGCGTGGCATCCAGCGGACGCAAGCCAGGGATACCAGCGGCGCGTTCAATCGTAATAACTTCTGCACCCATGTCGGCCAGCATCATCGCGCCAAACGGTGTAGGCCCGATGCCCGCCAATTCAATTATGCGAAAACCTTTTAACGGCCCCATGTATCACCTCAGAAAAATAAAAAATTAAAAAAGAATGGCGGCGATGATACCTTAGCAGGATGCTTCGATTTGCTCTGCACACACTATTCATTGGTCTTTCGCTGTTGCTCGCACTGCCGGTATCGGCGGAACGCGCTGTCGATGCCGCCACTCGCAGCATTCAACTCGCACTCACCACCGAGCCGCCCAACTTAAACAGCCTCACCGCCACCGACAGCGTGAGTTTTTTTGTATTAGCACACACGCAAGAAGGTTTGCTTACTTATGGCGCTGACGACGAGCTCACTGGCGGCGTTGCAAAAAGCTGGCAGATGGATGGCACCACGGTGCGTTTTACTTTGCGCGACGATGCACGCTGGTGTGATGGTAAACCTGTCACCGCACAGGATTTTGTTTTTGCTTGGCGCACTGTATTAGATGCAAAAACCGCATCGCGTTACGCCTTTATTCTTTACCCCATTCGCAATGCAGAAAAAATTCACCAAGGAAAATTACCATTGGATGCGCTGGGTGTTTACGCCGATGACGCACAACACCTGCGCGTAGAACTAGAGCGCCCTACCGCTTATTTTCCCAGCCTCACCACTTTTGCTACTTATTACCCGCTGCGCGAAGATTTTTATCGCGCGTATCCCAACAACTACGCAGCCGATGCCGACAAATTATTGTGCAACGGCGCTTTTCGCCTCAGCCGCTGGGTACACGGCGCGAGCCTGACGCTGGAAAAAAATCCCAACTATTGGGATAAAGACAATGTGCCGCTGCAAAAAATTGAAATCCCGCATATCACCAATGACAACAACACCCTGCTCAATTTATTTCAATCCGGCGATATTGCTTTTACTGAACTCAGCCGCGACACCCTGCTGCTCGCTTTAGAACAACGCTTATATTTGCAGTCTTTTAATAAAGGCATGCTGCATTACATGGAATTCAATTTCCGTCCCACACGCTTACTGCACAACTTTAATTTAAGAAAAGCGATTAGCTTAGTGATTGATCGACAAGCCTTGGTTAATAAAATTATCGCTTCGCCTGGTACCAAAGCGGCTACACATTTCTTTCCGGATTGGCTGCCCGGCATTCCCGCGCATCACGATATCGCTCTGCCCAATATTGCCGCTGCGCAAACCGCCTTGCAACAAGCTAAAAAAGAACTGGGCGTGGATACAATTCCTCCTTTAACACTGCTGATCTACGATTCACCTGCCGTGGTGCGCCAAGCGGAATATTTACAGCGCGTGTTGCAAGAAACACTGGGCATCACGCTTATCATCGACAAACAAATCTTCAAACAAAAATTGGCCAAACTGAACAGCGGCGATTTTGATTTAGCCTTGTCTGCTTGGGGTCCTGATTACAATGACCCGATGACTTTTGCCGATTTATTACACTCCGCCAATGAGAACAATCACGGGCGCTACAAAAATCCGCAATACGATGCACTCGTTGAGCAAGCCAATGCGCTGCCGCTTTCTGAGCAACGCAATCAATTATTTGTGCAGATGGATGACATCATTCGCCGCGATCTCGCCGTATTGCCTTTAAGCGAGCCCGGCATTGTGTATGTGCAAAACACGCAATTGCACAATGTGCGGCGCAGTCGCTTTGGTGACGATCCCGATTTTCGTCACGCTTACATCGAAGCAAAAGGAAAACCTTGATGTTGCACTACACACTCAAGCGTTTAGCCACTTGCGCTATCACCATTTGGTTTATTGCTACTGCCACTTTTTTTGCTATGCATTTTGTGCCGGGCGATCCGCTGGCGGATAAAAAAGCCATCCCCGAAGTATTGCGCGCGGCACTCATGGCGCACTACGGTTTGGATCAATCACTGCCACAACAATACTGGCGTTTTTTGAGCGCGATGCTGCACGGCGATTTTGGTATTTCATTTACGCAGCAGAATCGTCAGGTCAACGACATTATTCGTGAACATTTTCCTATTTCTGCCACGCTCGGTTGTCTCGCTTTATTGTTTGCTGTCGGCGGCGCGGTGTTGTGGGGCGCACTCGCGGCGCGTTTTCATCGTCGCTGGCCCGATTACTGGCTGATGATTGCGGTTGTCGCCGGTATTTCTGTGCCGAGTTTTGTTTTTGCTGCGCTGGCACAAATTACTGTGTTGAAAATCAATCAGCATTTAGGCACGCAATTTCCTTTAGCGGGCTGGGGCAGTTTTTCGCAAATGTTATTGCCCGCGCTGGTGCTTGGGTTGGGCACGATGGCGTACATGACGCGCTTGATGCGCTCCTCTTTATTGGATGTGCAAAACGCCGCTTACATTCGCACCGCACGCGCCAAACAATTATCGCCCGCGCGCATTTTTTGGATACACACACTGCGCAATGCCAGCCTGCCCGTGTTGTCTTTATTAGGCCCTGCGATTGCCGCCATCACTACCGGCGGTTTTGTGGTGGAAACGGTTTTTGCCATCCCCGGTTTAGGTCGCTATTTCGTGCAAGCGGTACAGCAGTTGGATTACACCGTGATCATGGGCACCACAGTTTTTTACGGCAGCTTTTTGGTGTTGATGGTGTTAGTGGCTGATTTACTCGCCGCCCTACTCGACCCGCGTATCAGCTTGCAGGATGCGCGCGCATGAGTGATACAGCGAACACACACAGCAGTTTGTGGCGCGATGTGCAGCGCGATGTTATGCACAACCCTGCGGCGATGATCGGTTTTTCGTTTTTACTGCTGATTTTTTTATTTTGCACACTGGGAAAATTGGTATGGCGAGTAGATGCCAATGCGATTGATTTAACGCAAATCTCGCAAGCACCTAATCGTGGCGTACTCACTACCGTGATCGACACACAAAACGCATTACATCCACCATCCAACAGCCCCGTCACGCAATTTCAAAGTTTATCCGGTGCGAGTACAGAAAAAGTTTCACTGGCTTGGCCTGTGCATGACATAAAAAACTATCGGTTATACCGCCATATTTTGCCGCCGTCTGGCATGAAAGATCTCGGCTTGCCGTTAGCGGATATCACCGCAACTGCTGCTGATACTGTTTTGCACTATGACGATACGCTTCTGCTAGAAAATCGTCGTTACTACTATTCACTGCAAACCTTGAGCGATAAAAGTCATTATCAAACGATTGCAGTGGATGTCGCGCACGCCACGCCGCTCGCGCAATTACAGCAATCGGGTTTGTTATCAAAAAATGAACCCACACCAGAAAGATTATTACTGCCCGCGCATCCTTTCGGTACCGATAAATTAGGTCGCGATATGTTGGCGCGTTTGATTGAAGGCGGACGCATCTCTTTATTCATTGGCTTCACCGCACCGCTGCTCTATGTTTTTTTTGGCACGCTCTATGGCGCAATCGCTGGCTATCGCGGTGGACGCACAGACACACTGATGATGTCCTTTGCCGATTTCATCATCGCCCTGCCGTTTTTATTGTTTGTAATTTTATTGCGCATTGCTTTTGGTATCGGCCTGGTGATAGCGGCATCACCGCATTGTTGATTGCACTGGGTTGATGTTGAGTTGGCCGAACACTGCGCGCTTGCGCACACAAGTGCTGCAATTGCGCAAATGCCGTTGGTGTTGATGCTGCGCGTTTACAAGGCGCATCCGGCTTACTGCGGAAACACATGCCTAATGTGTTGCCAAGCATTTTTAGTCACGCTCAGCTTTGCATATTCTCTCTGCCATTTTTACCGAAGCCTTTCTCTCTTTATCGGCATGGGCGTTACACCGCCTGCCATCGGCGTAAGGCGATGTACTGAAGGTCTATCCACGCTGCTAACGTATCCCACGAACTGCTTTTCCCCGCTTTTTTCATCAGTGCCACCGTGTTGTCTTTAATTTAGTGGGCGACGCACTGCGCGATGCGCTAGATGTGCAAGTGCGAGGTGCGCGCGCATACAAGGCAACAGACCTTATTGCACATTGAAAACTGCAGCGTTTATCTACCGACAAAGTGTGCTGTATCACACCTGTACGCGATGCCAGTCTTTCACCCATGCAGGAGAAATGTTGGCGTTGGGTGGGCGAATCCGGCAGCGCAAAAAAGTATCACCGCGCAAGCTATCATGGATTTACCGCTGAAAAGCACAACGATCAGCAGTAAAACTTTTTTGTCGGCAAATCGCCAAAAAATGGCGATGATTTTCAAAACCCCATGGCGACTTTCAACTTCGTCTTGCGCATCGGCTATCAAATCGCCGAACCACTGCGCGGTGTATTACGGCTACAGCAAAAAGAAGCCGAGACAGAAACTATTCGGGTCGTCGGTTTTTACGTAAATCAACAACGCCGCGCAAAAATGCGGCGCTACGCACACGAATTTTCCGGCGTGGCATGTTGCAACGCGCCGCTATCGCTAAGCACTGGCGTGCAAACCACAATTGATCGATGAAACCGACCACCGCGCCGATGTATCCACGCAAGCAGAAGTGATGGCACTGTCTTCGCCTCGCTGGCATAAAGAAGAACAGCTCGCTATTTTATTTATCACCCAGGATTTGGCTTTAGTGGCTGAACAATCGGGATCGCGTGGCGGTGATGTATCGTGGTGAGATTGTTGAAACAGGTGATACACATGGTAATCACCACACCGCAGCATACTTACACTGAAATATTGCTGAAGGCAAGCAATCAAACCTATGCCGCATACCAGCAATCCTTAAATCAGCTCTGCAAGTTTAGTGACTACTTTATATTCCACGTCTTCTGCCAAATTAAAATGCTTCTGCTGCATTACTTTTAAGTTTTCATCCAAGCGGCGGTCGGCTTCGACCATACTGGATTTGGTTTCGGTGACAAAATACATCGTTCATCGTTTTCAAATACCACGGCCCAGTCGGGGTTGTAGTTACCTAAAGGCGTGGGGATTTTAAATTTATCAAGAAGAAGAAACTGCACGCGCTCATCCAGCGCACAGTCTCTGGCAAAATTATTTTCTGGCTCAAGGTCACTTTGCACACAGGCGTAAGCATCGCTCGCTGGCTGCATGTCACATCTACGGGCTGCGCTTGCAGCAGCAGGGTTTTATCCAAGGCGGTCGCTGTTATATCGTTGGCAGGCGGATAGAGGCTGCTTTGGTAAGTATCTACCGTTTCTTCAAACATCATTTCTTGTAACGCTTTCTCTCGCTGATTTTTTGATAATCATCGCCTGCCACCATTAAGGCTTGCAAGACGCGGTTATGGCCGTAACGCAAAATATCCAAGAAGGCTTGCGGGTTAATCAACAGCTCATCCAAGCGGCCACTTTTATCCAAAAATAATAAACAAGCGTCGTTGAGCGGGTTAAATGCACGCGGTTTTGCAAATAGCCATAGGCATCGGGCACATTATTATGTGCGTTGTAACTGGCGGCTTGTACATCACCAATGCCGCTTTGTACCGTTTGTACGCCTTCGTTATTCATCAAAATTTTGGCTTTGGCAGCGCGAATTTTGGGCGCTTGTACTTTTGGGAACTGGGCATAATCGGCCAGCAGCTCTGCGCACTTATCCACCAATTCATTGGTATTTAGTTTCACGCTATAGCGGGTTTGGTAATTGATTTTCTGCCAAATGGCGGCAAACAAAGCTTGTTCTTCGCTGTTTAAAACTCGCTTGCTGACCCGCGCTTTAGCTCGCGCATTTTTAATGCGTTTTTCAAATTTCACGCCGGTTTCATCTTCAATTTCTTGTTGCAATGCTTTAGCAAAGGCTTCGTAGCTTTCGTTAGGAATTACCGTTAGCACGTTGATGTGCTTGTCTTGCACTCGCTCGCCCTGTTGGTTTACCGGCAAGCGCAGGCCACGACCTATTTCTTGGCGTTTTTTCATCGCGCTTTGCGTTTCATTCAGCGTGCAAATCTGAAACACATTGGGATTGTCCCAGCCTTCACGCAGCGCCGAATGGCTAAAGATAAATTGCAGTGGCTCGCTCAAGCTTAATAAACGCTCTTTGTCTTTCATAATCAGCGAATAGGTGTCGTCGTCTTTTTTCGTTTCACCCGAACTATCCACCCATACGGTTTTTGCCGCCGCACCTTTACCTTTTTTATCCCCCGAAAAATAACCGTTATGTACTGCGTTTGCCGCATAAGGAATTAGCTCTGGATTACGTTTGGAATATTTGACAAAGGCTTCCTCAAACCACAACGCAAATTTGCCTGCTTGCTCATTGCCGCTCTCATCATAGCTGCGATAATTCGCCACTTTGTCGATAAAAAATAAGCTCAACACCTTAATGCCCAAGGGCTGCATCTTTTTCAGTTTGGCAAAGTGCGCTGCCACCGTGCGCTCAATTTGAAAGCGCATCACGTCTTTCTTTAGGCCACCTTGGCTTTCACCCACGCACAATATTCGGCCACCCGAAAACTCAATTTCACTGTCGCTTAAAAATTCATTAAGCACATAACCTTGCTGGTAAACATCACGTTCATTGGATTTCTTATATAAATCATCACCCAAGTTAATGGTTAGCTCTTTGCGTTTTACACCGGCTTTTTCATTCACATCCATGCGTACTTTGGCGCTCATGCCTTTAGCTTTTTGCTCAATGCTAAGCAGCTCAATAAAGGCTTCGTTATGGCTGGCATCGGCCTCTACGCCGTCCACCTCAATTTGTTTTACCAAACCTAAATCGTAAGCCTGCACAGGGTTTAAGGAATACAGCAGGTTATAGGGGTTTTTATGAGTGGCGGAATAACGCAAAGTGCACAGCGGATTTAATTCGGCCAGAGCTTTACGGCGAATATCGGTTTCAAAGTTTTGCGGTTCATCCACAATCACAATGGGGTTGACCGCTTTAATGTATTCAATCGGCGCAAAGGCGCGCTCACCCTTTTGATTAATTTTATTGTTGTCTTTGGTAAAGCTGTCGATATTAATTACCAACACCGAAAGCGCATCACTTTGGGCAAAATGTTTCAGCTCATTTAGACGGCTACTGTCGTATAACAGCGTGGTAAAAGGCGTATTGGCATACAAACTGGCAAAGTGGCTTTGGGTCACGGCTAAGTTTTTCATGGTGCCTTCACGAATCGCCACGCTGGGCACCACCACCACAAATTTTTTAAAGCCGTACTGCTTATGCAGCTCATACATGGTTTTAATAAAGGTGTAGGTTTTACCCGTGCCCGTTTCCATTTCGATACTGAAGTTATAGGGGCAAAACACTTCGTTGCCTTTATCCGCTTTTGAAGCAAGCAGTTCGTTTGATGCTGTTATGCCATTGGCTTGCTGCACCTTGTTCACATTAGCCAGTAGCTGCTCATCGTTGAGTAATAAGGCATTGCCAATACTGCCATCGGCTGCGTACTCCACACTTGAAGCCGATTGGGTTAAGGAAAAATCACTCTTAGCTAATGGCTGACCGTCAAACACCTGCACCACTGCATTCACGGCGGCGGTTTGGTAGTCCTGTTGTTCAAATTGCAGCTTCATTTCTTGCGCCATGATTAGCTCCTTAAATCACTAATAAATTAATGTTTAAGTGGTCAAGTTCTAGCTGTAAGTTGCTAATGGCTTCGTCCGCCTTATTGCCTGTAAAACAGGAATTAAGCAGAATCACTTGCGCAGGCTTGGCTTTGACTATTTCGTCTTTAAGTGCGGCTTGATACGGTTCGAAACACAGCCAAAGGTGCTTGTTATCCTCCTTCAATACGCGGTGAATGGTCATGCCGCAAGCCAGTGTTTTAGGCTTGCTCACCGCGTGCACGCCCAATGCGCCTAAGCCGTTTTTCAGTAACAATTCGGTGAGCATGGCTTGTTGAATATCAGATTGCGCAGTCGTGGATTTTTCTGCCTGCTGAAATATTTCCAACTGTTCACGCACAGCGTCAATGTCAGCCACATCACTGCGCCAGACTTTAAAATTGCTCGGTGCCAGTTTGAAATGGGCGCAGGCTAAGTCTTGGGTTTGCTCAGGCTTTTCAGCTTTTAATTTGGCAATCACTTTTTCAATACGAGCGCGGGTAATATCAGCAATGGTGCGGTAACCTGCTTTATAGGCTTCGGATTTTTCGTCTAATAGTTCAGGCATTTGCACGGAAATGGATTGGCGGTTGCCACCGTCTTCAGCGTTAAGCTCCATAACGGCGTGGGCGGTGGTGCCAGAGCCAGCGAAGAAGTCGATAACCAGTGACTCTTGATTGTCACAACCCATCTCACAAAGTCTTGAAATCATTTCTACAGGTTTTGGATAGTCAAAGAACTTTCCTCCCAAAAGTTCTTTTGTTACAAGTGTTCCTTTCTCCGTATTTGTTTCTTTATCCCACCATACAGATCTGCCATAACCCCAGATTCCTCTGTGCTAACAATCATAAAACTGCCGTTTTTCATTGGCTTAGCTTTAATGTTCACATTTATATTATCTAATGATTTTGCTTGCCCTAACGCCAAACAACATTGATACCTTGTGATTCTAATGGATGCAGCTTAATCCAATTATCTTTAGCGTCTAATGATATTTCGCAGGCCATTTTCATCTACTTTTTGATTTATATAAAACGGATAATATAAGTTAGCCTATTTTCTTTATTGAATTTAACGTTTCTATTTCTTAGCTCTTAACTCAAAAACCCGCCAATTCCCATCGAAATGTTTTAAACTCATTAGCACTGTCTTCTATAAGGTTAAGCTCCAATGATTCTGACTTGGAATAGGCAAGGATGTAATCATGCATTCTAGCCACACCACCATAATCCCTACCCGGGATTGCCTACAACAGCTATCTGTCCAACAAAAAATTCTCCGCCCCAAACACTTCATCACACAGCAACTTTAAAATTGGCCTGCTCGTTATCATCAATCGAAATAAAATCAGCCATCATCACGCAGAAGATTTCAAAGCAAATACAAGTGGGATACATCATCGACAACCAAGCGCTGTGGTATTGGCCGCTTTCAAGCGTTCTTTTCCATAGGCTTTGTTTGTTTAAAAAGCCATGCTCGTTTTTCCGCCTGTGCGTTTTAGGTATTCATCCAATAGCGTTTCAGAATAATCATCGGGGTAAACAAAGCTATCGTTACCCGTATTGTACGGCGGGTCGATATAAATCATTTTTACTTTGCTATGATAGCTTTTTTGCAGCACGCGCAGCACTTCAAGGTTCTCACCTTCAATCAGCATGTGCTGGGTCAAGCGGGGTTATTGGGGCTGTGGGCAGTAAGGTGCTGGATTTTTTTTGAATTTCGCGGCGTTGCGCTTTTGCCAGCCCAATTCAGTTCGTAATGCTCCGCTGAATTGGCAATCTCTCCTTCCAGCAGAGCTTTGAGCTTTTCAAGGTTGAAGCTTTTCGGTTATCGGAAATGCTTCTGGGGCAGTTTGGCCTAGGAGTTTGAGGAGTTCCGCCTTACGCTCGACAAGTGCATCCGCACTAAAACCAATATCAATTAGCGATTCTGTGTTCTGTGTTCTGTGTTCTGTGTTCATGATTATAAATCCTAATTTTTTATTTTGAAAATAATTATCAGAAGTTTTAACGCATTTTTTTTATACAAAAAATATCAATCAATCGCGGATGAATAAAAATTTTTTCTTTACCTATTTGCCTCTCTTGCAACACACCAATACTCGCCAAAGCTTTCAAGTATTTTGAGGCTGACTGACGGTGCGCAATACCCGCATCCACCAAATTACCTATACGGCAGTACGGCTGAGTAAAAATAATCTCCACCAGTTCTCTGCTGTAAATTTTTGGCAGCTTTTGCTGCACTTGGCGCACTGTTTCTTGTTCCAACAAACGGATGGCAGCAATTTTAGCCGTTGTCCATTGCGCCGTTTCTTGTACGCCCTGCAGCATATACAAAAGCCACGCCTCCCACGCCTGCTCTCGCGTCACAGCCAACAACAAACGGTAGTAATCGGCCTTGTGCGTAATAATGTAGTGGCTCAGATAAAGAATGGGCAAACTTAATAAACCCTGTTCGATCAAGTACAAGCTATTCAATATGCGACCCGTACGCCCGTTGCCATCTAAAAATGGATGGATCGCTTCAAATTGATAATGCCCAACAGCCATGCGCACTAATGGATCCAATGCCTGCGCATCGTCATGCAAAAACTTCTCCCAATTCACCAACAAATCACGAACGACTTTTTCTCCAGCAGGTGGCGTATAAATCACCTCGCCTGTCATTTGGTTTTTCAATGCAATGCCAGACACACTGCGGATATCCATATCGACATCTTTTATACGGCTACAGATTTCCACCGCTGTTGCTGTACAAAGAGGCCTGCGCTCTAAAGACTTAAACCCCTCTGCCAATGCCGCCCGATAGCGCAACGCTTCCTTGGTGGCAGCGTCCACTTGCCCGCTCTCACTATCAGCGTATTGAAACAACCTGTCTGTCGTCGTGACGATATTTTCTATTTCTGAACTATCCCTTGCTTCTAATAAGGGGATGATATTGATCAGCATTGCTTGATTAGGAATAAGCTCCGCAGCCTGCTTGAGTTCAGCTAGAGCTGCGCGTGCCGTAATACACTGTTTTAGAACCGCTTTTGTTTCCAGCTCTACGCCAAGCGGAGGCAGCAGTGGCATTGCATTCCACGGCTGGTCTGGTCGCCATTTTGGCTGGCTAGCATCCTGCGTCATGTTGATGTTTTCCATTTTTTTCGACAGAAATGAAGCTTATGTCGATAGCGAGGACGCGTCAACAATATATGTCGATTTTTTGCCACTACATCAACACAAGCAATGCCTTATGCGTGCTACCTTAGCCGCTAGGCACTCACTCGATTTATCTCAAACACTATGGATCATCTGCTGCGCGTAGAAAACATCCACAAACACTTCGGCAAAGCCGCTGTGTTGCAAGATATCAATCTGCACATTTCTTGCGGCGAAATTTTTGGTCTGGCTGGTGAATCCGGTTCTGGCAAATCGACACTGGCGCAATGCATAGCAGGGCTGCATCACTACGACAACGGCACTATTTTTCTGAACGATCAAACATTGGCTTCACGGCGCAGCGCCAAAGAATTTCAGCAGCAGGCGCAGCAGATTCAGATGATTTTTCAGGATCCGCTTTCCTCCATCAATCCGCGTTTAACCATCGCCGATATTTTGTTGGAGCCCTTGCGTTTGAACCAAATCGGCACTGCTGATGAACAACGCCAAACAGCGCAATGGTGGATGGAGCGCATCGGACTGCACGCAGAAGATTTGCAGCGTTATCCGCACAGTTTTTCTGGTGGGCAGTTGCAGCGCATCGGTATCGCACGCGCTTTAATCAACAAACCGCAATTATTGATTTGTGATGAACCTGTCTCGGCACTGGATGTCACCACACAAGCGCAAATCATCGCGCTGTTGATTGAACTGCGTAGAGAGTTGGGGTTGACGCTGCTATTTATCAGTCACGATTTAGCGATGATGCGAAAATTGTGTGATCGCATTGCGGTGATGCAGCACGGCAAAATTGTCGAGCAAGGCGACACTTCTGCCGTACTCAACCATCCGCAACATCCTTACACACAAAAATTGGTAAAGAGCAGCCCGCCTGCAATCACTTATGTTTCCGCACTCGACTCCACACCAAACTGCAACTGAGCCAAGCGCGCGTACAGCGCGTTAGTTTCCAGCAGCGTTTTATGACTACCCTGCGCGACTAAACGCCCACCATCCATCACCGCAATCGCATCCGCGTGTAAAACCGTTGCTAAACGATGCGCGATAATCACGGTCGTTCTTCCTCTCATTAAACTTTCCAGCGCGCGTTGAATTTGATATTCACTTTCCGCATCCAAAGCACTGGTGGCTTCATCCAATAAAAGAATGCGCGGATTTTTGAGAATGGCACGCGCAATCGCAATACGCTGTCGTTGACCACCTGAAAGCTTCGCGCCTTTTTCACCGAGATCGGTTTTATAACCCTCTGGCAACTGCATAATAAAATCATGCGCATAAGCAGCTTTTGCCGCAGCAATCACTTCTTCTTCACTGGCATCTGGCTTGCCGTAACGAATATTGTGCAATACATCGGCAGAAAACAATGCAGGTTGTTGCTGCACCACTGCCAACTGTTGGCGCAAATCTTGTGGCGATAACTGACGAATATCGACATCGCCCAACAAAACGCGCCCCTGCTGTGGATCATAAAATCGCTGCAACAATTCCAATACCGTGGATTTTCCTGCACCCGAAGGCCCGACGAGTGCCAACACTTTTCCCTGCGGAATTTGCAATGAAAAATCTGCCAGTGCGCGCTGTTCTAAACGCGAGGGATACGAAAAATTAACATTTTCAAAAGCCAGCGCAGGTGAAAGGTTACCTGCCTGTTGCACAGCTAATTCTGGCGCTTGAATCAAACTGTTTTCTTGCATCAATTCCATTAAACGATCGGTTGCACCTGCTGCGCGCAATAACTCGCTATACACTTCAGACAGCGTTGCTACACCCACAGCCGCCATCACGGCATACACAATAAATGCGCCTAAATCACCGCCTGTCATGCGCCCGTGTATCACATCGCCACCTCCCACCCACAACATGGATGACAGCGCGACAAACACCAACAGAATCACCAGTGCCATCAACACAAGCACGCTGTAAAACACGCGATGCTGCGCCACAACAAATGCAATGTCGCTCTACTTCTGCAGAAAAAGCTTTTTGCTCTTGCTGCTCGCGTGTGTAACTTTGCACCGTTTTTATTTGTTGAATAATTTCACTGGCGTAAGTGCCGACATCGGCAATCGAATCTTGACTGTCGCGCGATAAACGACGCACGCGTTTGCCCAACAACAAAACTGGCAGCAACACCGCTGGTACGCACACCAACACTACCAAGGACAATTTGATATTGGTGACAAACAACATCACCAGCGAACCGATAACGGAAATCGCGCTGCGCAAGGCCATTGAAAACGAAGAGCCAATAATCGATTGCAGCAGCGTGGTGTCTGTGGTGAGGCGCGACATAATGTCGCCACTGCGATGCTCTTCAAAAAAACCTGGGTGCAGGCTCACGATATGATCAAACACTGTGCGACGAATATCGGCACTGACGCGTTCGCCCAACCACGATACTAAATAAAAGCGCACAAAAGTGCCCGCTGCCATCAACACGGCGATCAACAACAAAAACCCAATCGCCCAGTTGAGTTGTTCCAGTGATTGCTGTGCGAATCCGCGATCAATCACCAAACGCACGCCTTGCCCAATCAACAACATCACACCCGAAGTAAATAACAGCGCGCACAAAAACACCGCCACCGTGCCTTTGTAGGGTTTGAGAAATTGAAGCAAACGCATCAGCGTTGATATTTTTTTAGGATTGTTCTGCATCGCATTTACCTTATTTTGCACCATAAAAAAACGCAGCCGAAGCTGCGTTTTTGCTGAGTTGATAAAACAACTCACACCATGCCATGCAACCAAAAACTCATCACGCCGACATAAAGCGCAATGAGAGCAATGGCTACCAATGCGTCAGCACAACCATCTTCTTCACATCCACAGTTTTTTTCTTCGTGTTGAGCCATGGTAAAACCCTCAATCAGTTAGGGAGCAGATGCTTAACGCCGTCACGCTCTTCGCAGAGCTCTTTTTCGGTCAGTTTCATTTTTTCGCGCGAGAAATCAGAAATTTCTAAGCCTTGCACGATTTCCCAATCACCGTTTTTGCAAACGCAAGGGAAAGAGTAAATCAAACCTTTTTCGATGCCGTAAGAGCCATCGGAATACACGCCCATAGACACCCAATCACCTTCTGCAGTGCCTGTTGCCCAGCTGCGCATATGATCAACCGCTGCATTCGCTGCAGAAGCAGCAGAAGAAGCACCGCGCGCTTTGATAATCGCCGCACCGCGCTGTTGTACGGTAGGAATGAAATCAGTTTCGTACCAGTTGCGGTCAACCAAGGGCTCTGCTGCTTTGCCATCGACCAAGGCTTTGGAGATGTCTGGATACTGTGTCGCGCTGTGGTTGCCCCACACGATGATTTTTTTCACATCGTTGACAGTTTTGCCTGTTTTGGTTGCCAGTTGCGACATAGCGCGGTTGTGGTCCAAACGCATCATGGAAGTAAATTGGCGCGGGTTGATTGAAGGCGCATTGCGCTGAGTAATCAAGGCATTGGTGTTGGCAGGATTGCCGACAACCAACACTTTGATGGATTTTTTCGCCACGGTATCAATGGCTTTGCCTTGTACCGAGAAAATCGCTGCGTTGGCTTCGAGCAAATCTTTACGCTCCATGCCAGGACCGCGAGGGCGCGCGCCAACCAGCAGTGCGTAGTCGGTGTCTTTGAACGCCACCATTGGGTCATCCGTGCAAACAATACCCGCCAACAGTGGGAATGCGCAGTCATCCAATTCCATCGCCACGCCTTTCAGCGCTTCCAGTGCAGGGGTGATTTCCAGCATCTGCAAAATAACGGGTTGATCAGGGCCGAGCATGGAACCTGACGCAATGCGGAACAACAGGGAATAGCTGATCTGGCCGGCAGCGCCGGTCACGGTGACACGAACAGGCTGTTTCACGATAGGAACTCCAGTGTGTGTAGTGAGGGAAGGAAAAACCTTTTGAGTTGAGCCGAGGGCAGGTATCACCCAAAATGCGGGACACATTATAGGGAAAATACACCAGCCGTGCGATCTGAAAGCCGCCTAACGCATCACTTCATGCTGTTCTTTTTGTGCACGCTGCCGCTGTGGGTTTACGGCGTGATGTGCGGCTCTACGGGACATGACGACTCGCACATTACTTTCTGGCAAGCGCACACTCTGATCGAACACGGGCAGCTGCTCAATTACAACGGCGAACGCCTCGAGCAAAGCTCCAGCTTGCTGCTCATACTGCTAACAGCGAGTTTGGCATGGGTCACATCGCTATCCATCGTCACGATAGGTTATTTGCTCGCCCTGTGTGGCGCATTTGCCACACTACTGATCGTTTGGAAAAGTGTAAAAGCCGCTGGCAGCACACAGGCGTGGCTGCCGACCCTGCTCACGGCATGCACACCCTACTTTGCCTATTGGGCATGGTCTGGCATGGAGACGGCGCTCACAGCAGCAGCCGCGCTATTTTTTATCTACTCAACTTATCGCTGGCTGCAAGCCTCTGACATTCAACACGCTGTCATTGCGTGGATAGCCGCACTATTTTTGGCAGCCGCACGCCCTGAGATGGTGGTAGTCGGCACAGCTTTTTTATTGTGCGCAGCGATATTTATACGCCAAGCAAAAATATTATTTTTACTCAGCGCGTTTGCTGTTTTGATGCTGTGGCGACACAGCTATTTCGGTTTGTGGTTTCCCAATCCGGTTTATGCCAAAAGTAGCGGGCTTGATTTCGCACAAGTACAGCGCGGCATTGATTATGCGTGGCGATTATTCCGCCATCCCTTGTCTGCCATTGGCGTTACACTCACCGGTATCTTGTTTGGTTTCAGTGTATGGAAAAACATTCAACAAAAATCACAAAATACTTTTCCACTGCTGTGCACACTTTGGGTTTTAATTTACGCAGGCTTTGTAGTCACCAGTGGTGGCGATTGGATGAAAGAAGGCCGCTTTTGGGTGCCGTTGATTGCGCCGCTATGGCTCGCTATTTGTCTGGCTGATTTTAACAAGCAAAAGCACATTTCTTTTGTGCGTTATGGACTTCTCGCTTTATTGCTTGCCTACACTCCGCTTTTTATTCAAAAGCTCAGTATGGGAACAACACTTTGGCAACACTCAGCGCAGCGCAACATTACCGGCGATAAAGCCTCTTTCTTTGAGATGGCCAACCGCGAACATCTGCGCGAATGGCTAGCACTGCAAGCATTACAAAATCAATTGCGCGCCATGTCTTTATCATCAACAAAACCACTCACGATGATGAGTAAACAAATGGGCATGATGAATTACCATTTATTCAGCGAATTTGGCAATAAACTGCGCGTATGGGATATGGCAGGATTGGTCGATAACACGCTGCGCAACTGCACGGTGATGGCGCAAGACGGCTTTGACAAACAAGGCCTGCGCATAAACTACCGCAAGTTTTTTGAGCGCTTACCGCAAGCAGAACAGGAATGCGGCTTACAAGCGCCTGATATTATTTACGACATTTACGGCTGGGGAGAAACCACACCACTGCCAGAGTTCTTGCGCGCACAAGG
This sequence comes from Pseudomonadales bacterium, assembly GCA_041395665.1. NCBI lineage: Bacteria > Pseudomonadati > Pseudomonadota > Gammaproteobacteria > Pseudomonadales > Pseudomonadales bacterium. Next base: position 90,056 of record JAWLAB010000006.1, on the reverse strand, counting down.
CTATACTATTCTTTTCAACCAGACGGGGCGCATCAACAAAAAGCCAGGGCTGGATATTACGGCGCAAGAAGTGGTGGCGATAAAAACTTCTACATTGAATGGCGCTGACATCAAAACCATCAGCGTCGATTTCAACCAGTTATTAGCGCAGTAAGGTTGCCGTCACTACACTCACAACTCACCGCGCGCTTTCATCACCAAGCGCACAAGTTGCGCGAGTGAGCGCGCTTTCATTTTATCCATCACATTGGCGCGGTGAATTTCTACTGTGCGCTGAGAGACATTGAGATCAATCGCCACCACTTTATTGGCTTTACCATCGACCACTTGTTCCATTACCTCGCGCTCGCGCTCTGTGAGCGTGCCAATACGACGCAAAACCTCCGCCTTTTGCAGTTTATCCACGCGCGCTTCTGCATCTTCTTGCAGCACCTCTCGAATCCTATCGATCAAATCCTGATCGCGGAACGGCTTCTGCACAAAATCTGCAGCGCCTGCTTTAATTGCTTTTACTGCCATCGGCACATCGCCGTGACCAGTGATAAAAATAATCGGCAGGATGCAATCCATTTGCGACAATTTTTCTTGCAACTCCAAACCACTCATCCCAGGCATACGAATATCCAGCACCAAACAGCCAGAGCGCGCAGGGTTATAGTGACTAAGAAAATCTTGTGCGGAGGAAAAACTTTCTGCTTTCAAGCCAACCGATTTCATTAGAAAAACCAATGACTCGCGTACGGCGTCGTCATCATCAACAACAAAAACGGTTGCTTCGGGTGATACGGCTGTTGTCATAAAACACTCCTTGATAAGTGACGGTCTAACTTTGAGCCGTTAACAATACCGTAAATGTAGCGCCAGCGCTTACCCCGTTATTGTTCGCAGATAAATGCCCGCCGTGCGCCACAACAATGGATTCGCTGATCGAAAGCCCCATACCCATACCAAATGCCTTGGTAGAGAAGAAAGGATCAAACACATGTTGCAGCGCTTCCTCACTTAAACCCGAACCGGTATCGACAACCGCAATACTCACCTGACCATCGCCTTCACGGCGCGTGTATACATCCACTCGCGCCTGCTCGCGCGGTGTACTTTCCATTGCCTCTAAAGCGTTACGAATCAAATTCAGAATAACCTGTTGGATTTGCACTGCATCCACACGCACACTTGGCATTTGGCTGGCGAGATGTAGCTGTATGGGAATGCCGTGCTTCCGCGCGTCCACTTCAGCCAATTGCACAGCCTCAGACACCAGATCATTCACATTGATTGACTCTAACTCCGACGCACTTTTTTTAATAAAGCTGCGCAAACGACGAATCACTTCACCCGCACGCACGGCTTGCGTAGCAATTTTATCCAGTGGCTCTTTCAAATCTGTGATTGTCGCCACACCACTATCAATCATGCGCGATGAGCCTTGCGCGTACGCAGAAATTGCTGCCAATGGTTGATTGATTTCGTGTGCGATACCCGCAGCCATTTCACCCATCGTGGAAAGGCGCGCCATGTGTGCCAAATGCTCTCGCGCATCCGCCACTTCTTTTTCTTTCGCACGCAATTCAATTTCTGCACGACGGCGATCGGTGATATCTAGCAGCGTAGCTAAAATCACATCGCGATTACCTATATGCACAGCCTTCAACATGACATCCAAATCAATTTCAGCGCCATCTTTTCTACAGCTGCGCCAAACAAAATACTGTGGCTTTCCTTGCTTAGCCAAATCAAACCGATTGGTTGTTGCGCGAACAGAGCCTTCATCGTACGGCTGGCGCTCTGGTGAGAAATCTACAATTTTTTTGCCAACGATTTCTTCTTTGTCATAGCCAAGCAATTGTAAAACCTGATCATTACACTCTTCGATATGATCACTAATCACCATTACGCCTTCATTGGCGTTATCAAATAGCGTGCGATACTTTGATTCATTTTCTTCAAGAGTATCGATCAATGGCTTAGTAATTTTTTGCAACAACAAAATACCGATAACGATGATAAAAAATGTACCAAGTGCAGCATAAAGAGCAATATAAATAAATGGCTTTCTCACTTCAGCCGCATCAATCTTCACTACCACACCCAAGTTCATGTTCTCAACCGGCACAAAGGCCGCCAAAACATATACATTTCTATAATCCTTCACATACATAACACCGGAGTGACCATCCAAGGCCAAACGCATAGCCTGAGTGCGTGAATCATCTTCGCGCATAACCAAGGGGGCATCTGTAGTAAAACGATATGGCGAGACAAAATGTATTTCGTTGTCATCTCGGTATGCAAACAGCATTTCACCACTGTCTGTAATTACAGGATTACGCGCCAATGTTTGACGAATATGCTCTAACACCAAATCTGGAGGCGCAGTTGTTTGTTGTGTTTTTTCAGGCACCAGCTCCATGACTGACTGCAGCATGCTGGCTTGATGCTCGGCATAGCTCATCATCATGCGCTTATTTTGTTCATTGACCGACATAAACAAAACAAAAACTGTGATACCCAAAACCATCACCGCCACACTGGACATCACCAGTGTGAGCAAAAGAACGCGGCGACGATTCCTATTGCGAGTGCGCATAGCTATCCTTTAAATATTTTTAGCTATTTTTTTACCCCAAGCATTCACAATAGCAACAAAAAATACGGGCACAAAAAATATCACCAAAAAGGTTGAAGCCAATAATCCACCAGAAACACCTATACCAATAGCATTACGGCTAGCCGCTCCCGCCCCACTCGATAAAGCCAGCGGCAACACGCCAAATAAAAATGCCATCGAAGTCATGATAATAGGACGCAAACGCAGGTGAGACGCTTCTAAAACCGCGTCAATCAGTGATACACCACGGTCATACTGTTCGCGCGCAAATTCCACAATGAGAATGGCGTTTTTGGATGCCAAACCCACCGTTGTTAACAACCCCACTTGAAAGTACACATCATTCGATAAACCAAACAGTTTTGCCGCAATCAAAGCACCCAGTACGCCGAGAGGCACAACCAAAATAACGGAAAAAGGAATCAACCAGCTTTCATACAAAGCTGCCAAACACAAAAAGACTGCCAAGATAGAAACTGCGTATAACAAGGGTGCTTGTTTGCCAGCTTGTTTTTCTTCGCGTGACAACCCCGTCCATTCAAAACCAAATCCGCTTGGCAATTGTGCAATTAAATCTTCCATTGTTTTCATCGCATCACCAGAACTTTTTCCCAAAGCCGCAGTACCTTGTATCTGCACAGAAGGTGCACCGTTATGGCGCTCCAATTTTGGTGAGCCATAAGCCCAATGCCCACTAGCAAAAGCAGAAAATGGCACCATATCCCCTGCGTTGTTGCGCACATACCATTTATTTAAATCTTCAGGCTGCATACGCGCCGCAGCATCGCCCATGACATACACGCGCTTGACGCGATCACGATCAATAAAATCATTCACATAAGACGAGCCAAATGCTGCCGTCATTGTGCTGTAGACATCCGACAAATTAAGCCCCAATGCACTGGCGCGCTCTTGGTTGATATCCAATTGATACACTGGCGTGTCATCCAAACCATTCGCTCGCACGCGCATAACATCGCCTGTTTTTTTCGATGCCATTTCGATCAATTGGTTGCGTGCATCCATCAACGCCAAATGCCCATGCCCAGCACGATCTTGTAATTGCAAATCAAAGCCTGTGGAGTTCCCTAGCTCTTGTACAGGTGCAGGGTTAATGGCAAACACATTGGCTTCACGAATACCTTGGAAATGTTTTGTTGCGCGCTGAATGACGGCTTGCACAGATTGCTCTTTATCTTTTCTCTCATCCCAAGGTTTTAATCGCGTAAACATTTGCCCCATATTTTGCCCTGAACCAGCCCAGCTAAACCCCGCCACATAAAATACAGATCTAACGGCATCTTTTTCTTGCTCCAAATAATAATCACGCACCTTGTTCAGCACAGCCATGGTTTGTTCACGCGAAGAACCTACGGGTAGAGAAATCACATTCACGAAGGATCCTTGATCTTCCTCTGGTACAAAAGATGTCGGCAAGCTCACAAATAAATACGCAACAACAGCGATAATTGCTACGTAGGCAAAAAATACTAAACGAATATGTTTTACCCATTTCGCCACACCATTGCGGTATTTTTCTGAGGCGCTATGAAACATTCGGTTAAACCAACCGTAAAAACCGCGCGCTTTTTCTGTATCGTGTGAGATAGGTTTTAAGAAGGTAGCGCACAATGATGGCGTGAGAATTAAAGCTGTTAATACCGATAACACCATCGCCGCAACCATCGTCAAAGTAAATTGACGATAAATAGCACCACTGGATCCACTTAAAAATGCCATCGGAATAAACACAGCCACCAACACTAAACCGATGCCAATCAAAGCACCCGATATTTGTGACATCGCTTTATAAGTGGCCTCTTTCGGTGAAAGCCCTTCCTCGCTCATGATGCGTTCAACACTTTCCACCACGACGATAGCATCATCCACCAATAGCCCCATCGCCAGCACAAGGCCAAACATGGTCAACAAGTTGATAGAAAAACCCGCCACTTCCATCACTGCAAAAGTGCCAAGCACTACAACAGGAATAGCGATTGTTGGCACTAAAGTTGCGCGCCAGTTTTGCAAAAATACAAAAATAACGAGAAACACGAGCACGATTGCTTCGAGCAGTGTTTTAACCACTTCCTCAATAGAAATTTGAATAAAGGGAATCATGTCATAGGGATAATTCACCTCGATACCTTGAGGAAAATAGGGAGAAAGCTCCTCTATTTTTTTCCTTACACCTTCCGCCGTTTCTAATGCATTAGCACCAGGCGTTGGAGTAATCGCCAATGCCGAAGCCGGTGAACGATTGTAGGAGCCGATAACGCTGTAACTATCTGCGCCGCGCTCAACGCGAGCCACATCTTTTAAACGCACTTGTGAACCATCGGCATTAACGCGCAACAGAATATCGCCAAATTGCTCTGCCGTTTGTAACCGGCTCTGCGCCATGATCGTGACATTCAATCGCTGCCCTTCCACAGTCGGCGAACCACCCAACTGCCCTGCTGCCACCTGCACATTTTGCGCCTTGATCGCCTGTATCAAATCCACTGGGGTTAAATTAAGTGCGTGTAATTTTTCAGGCTGCATCCAAATACGCATTGCGTATTGCGTACCCAATAAATTAACTAAACCAACGCCGTTGACGCGTGAAATAGGATCCTGCAAATTCGATGCAATAAAATCACCGAGATCTACACTCTGCATGCTGCCATCCGTCGATGAAACCGTCATCACCATCAAAAAACTTCGACTGGCTTTGGCCACCTGCAAACCCTGCTGCTGCACTTCTGGCGGCAACATACGCATCGCTAATTGCAATTTATTTTGCACTTGTACCTGTGCGATATCAGGATCCGTTCCTTGAGACATAGTCAGCGTAATGCTTGCACGACCTGAATCACTACTATTCGACGAAATGTATTCCAAATGGTCGATACCATTCATCTGTTGCTCAATAACCTGTGTAACAGAATCCTCCAGTGTTTTTGCAGAAGCACCAGGATAACTCGCAGAAATAGATACTGAAGGCGGCGCTAAACGCGGGTATACGGCAATCGGTAACTGCGTCAACGACAATGCGCCAATACACATCACAACAATCGCTAACACCCAAGCAAATACGGGTCTATCAATAAAAAAATGGCTCATGCAATACTCTCCATTTCGAAAATATTGCTATTGATGTTTAGCAACTGAAGACTGTTCAGCTACTTTCTTTTGCGCCGCCACCTTCACCGTCGATCCAGGTTTGGCTTTTTGTAAGCCCTCGATGATGACGCGATCACCTGCCTGAACGCCGCTCGTAGCTAACCATTGATTACCTACCGCACGATTCGTTTGTATAACGCGCTGTTCAACTTTGTCATTTGCATCCACAAATAACGCTGTCGCTTGCCCCACAGTATTAAAAGTGACTGCCTGCTGCGGAACCAGTAAACCCTGCTGGTCTATGCCAACCTCTAATAGAGCATGGACAAACATTCCCGGCAGCAGTAAATCGTTAGGGTTATTAAATAACGCTCGTAATGTTACTGACCCCGTACTTTTATCCACACTGATATCGGAAAACTGTAATTTTCCTGATTCTGCATATGCCGAACCATCTTCTAATTTTAATGATACAGCTGCGCTATCTTTATCCACTTTTTGCAACAAACCCTTTTCCAAATCTTGTCGCAATCGCAACACCTCTCGGCTGGATTGCGTAACATCAACATAGACAGGATTTAGCTGTTGCACTGTCACCAATAATGTCGCTTCACTTTGACGCACATAAGCGCCCTCGGTGACTTGTGATTTACCAATGCGACCATCAATTGGCGAGCGTACTTCGGTGTAACCCAAGCGAATTTTTGCTGCATCCAATACTGCCTCTGCTGCTTTTACATCAGCCTGAGCTTGTTTGTATGCGGCATTGATATCATCAAAATCTTGCTGACTAATGACATGTTTTTTTATCAATGCGCTAGAACGAGAAGCTTGCGATGCACGCGTCGCGAGATTCGCTTTGGCACGCGCCAGAGCAGCACTCGCATTATTAACTTCCGCTTGATACGGCGCAGGATCGATTGCGTAAAGCAGTTGCCCTACTTTGACATCACTGCCTTCTACAAATTCACGCTTCAGTATCACGCCGTCCACGCGCGCACGCACTTGCGCAACACGAAAGGCTGAAACACGCCCTGGCAGTTCTTCGGTAATTTGCACAGCCTGTGGCTGAATAACCACAACAGCAACTTCTGGCGTCGCTGGCGGCGGCATGGTTGGCTTTTTATTGCAGCCCACCAAACTAGCTATTAAAAAAAGGCTTCCTGCCAGTTTGATTGACGCATCTGTCATGAAACAACCTCTTTTATCTTTCATTCATTGCAAGAACACTAACCGACACCATTGCTGACCTGCGCGGGCAAAAACATCGCGAGGCTGCTGCTTGGGTAATTGTTTTGAAAAGCCCGCATATTCTGCAAAACCTGAACGCGACTGCTTCAAACGCGCCCACCAAGTGTCCGCAGCAACAGGGATCAAAAGCCCAAACGGCGTGGTGCTATTGTCGTACCAAACAACGGAGTTGTAACTGACGGGTTCCCGAAAACGCAACGACAATCTGGCGTAGCTGTCATCACTGCCACGCACATCTCGTTCAGCAACGGGTGTTTGACATGCGGAAGAGGTACTCAATTCTGTTAGCAGCGGAATGTTATTCCACGCAGATTCAGCATAAGGCCCTACATGTAATATGCGTAAATAACCCGCTTCTTTTTCTAAGGTGTATTTTGAATCCTTACCTAAATGCGAACGAGAAACCGTCGCTTGAATAGCCGATAAGTGCTTTTCCAACCCCACCACTAACGCAAGGTGCGCATCACGCGTACGGTTGCCGGTCTTTAACATTGCCTCGTGATACCAACCGATGTTTGGCAGATAAATAAGCAGAAGCAGCAAGGATCCCACGACCAAACGAGCATTGCGCCAACGCACACTTGCAGATAGCCACAACACAACACCTATCCAAAATAACAACACGATATTTTGGTACCGCAGCGCATAGACATTGTCCCAGAAAAATATACGACCAACGGCAGTAACAGCACTAACGCCATAGCCAAACAACATCAGAGATAACCCCAACCACGCTACAGCAGAAAATTTTGTGCCGTACAACAAGCTGCGACACCACATCCTTATCGACGCCATTAACAACACCAAAACTAAACTTGGAGCCAACCATGACACCCATACAGGCGCATGCAGAGGACCTTCTGTCGATAATTGAAACGACAACGGGTTTGACAAGTACCACAACGGAAACTTAATCAGCGTTAGCCCACAGAACAGCATGAGCTGCTTCCATGATGCTTGAGCAAGCACGCTGACAGGTCCACCTCCCTCTTCCGGCATCAACCGATAAAAGTAGACAAATAAATAGGCAATAAACGCCAAGGTGAATATCCCTATTTTCTGCCACGAAACACGCAAGCAAATAAGCAACAATATTTCTATTGGCCACACAACCAAGCCAGAAAAATTATTGAGACTAGCAAAAAAAACCAATACCCACGCAGCAAACAATGACTGACTGCTGACCGATGAACTTTGCAAAATAAAACTCAAGGACAACACAATCGAACCAGTCACTAAAAACCATTGCACATCAAATGTATGCATAAAGTTGAACACTTGAGTAATGTTCAACAAACAGAAAACCACACCCACTAGCACAATGCTGCGTTGTTGCGCAGAAAATGAAATATCTCTCTGCAACACAGAACGCACACTAAAAAAAATTAACAGCTGCATGGCAAAAGAAACCACCAGTAACAATAGATTGCTACCAGCAAACCACTTCAAATCCGCGACCCAAAGCCAACGCGATATCAATGGGCGATGCGAAAAACCGTACTGCTCCCAATAATCGGACCAACTCGCCGTTCCATGCATGGCTTTCTCAAGAAAGGGCATCACTTCCCACATGTCACGCCACGGCCCACGCCACTGACTCACCGCCAAGGTGTACATAGCGGCCATACAACACAACGCAACGATCAATGCATAGGCAAACCACCAGCACTGAACAGCAGTGTTCCAGCGCATATCGCGCAACCCAAAACGCATTCCATTTACCTCAAGCAACAAGGAGCAGCAATCTCAGGTATTGTATGCAAAAAACTGTGCTAATCTCGCGGTGAGTTCTAGCACAACCTACTGCATCACCAAGGACAGTGAACGCACATGAAAGCCATTCCGATTGCCAATTACCCACAAGACATGGCCAATGCCTTTATCAACGGCATTGCTTTTGTGAATGAAGTGCGCACGGTGGATAAAAATCAGCTAGATGTACTGATGAAAAACGCCTGCTTTATGGAATTTGATAGCGGAGAAATTTTGCTCACCGCAGGCAAAGCAGGTCGCCGCTATTCTTTTTTGCTAAAAGGGCAATTATCGGTTTATCCCGACGATGACACTAATGCACAAGCCATCAACCAACTCACACCAGGGCAAAATTTTGGTGGCTTATCTATCATTTGCAAAACGCGTCGCACAGCCACCATCGCTGTAAGCCCCAACTGCAAAACAGCATTGATTTTATCGCTGGATTTGGTGGGTCTGGGCGAGCTGCACGACTTCAGCGTTTACACACTGCAAACTAAACTCGCGCTGTATCGCGCCATCGTCAACAACACGCGCTGGCAATTAGAGCTGTACAAAATGGATTACCCCACTCATCCACTCACCGTGCGCGGACGCTCTATTGATGTGTACATTGGGCCGCGCAATACGACGCAAGAATTGGAAAGCCTCGATCGACAAGCGCATCAATTGGTCGAGATGATTGTGGAATGGAATCAAGCACTGCTCGCGCAGGAAACGATCAATGAAGGCGGCACTTGGCTGTAAGTTTTTCGCGCATAAAAAACCCGACAATGTCGGGTTTTTTTATTTCAGTGCTGCAAAAATTACAGCGCCTTTTCTAACTCTGGCAATGCAGCGAACAAATCTGCCACTAAGCCGTAGTCAGCCACTTGGAAAATCGGCGCTTCTTCATCTTTGTTGATTGCAACAATCACTTTAGAGTCTTTCATACCTGCCAAGTGTTGAATCGCGCCTGAAATACCGACAGCGATGTACAAATCTGGTGCAACGATTTTACCCGTCTGACCAACCTGCATATCGTTAGGTACAAAGCCCGCATCAACTGCTGCACGCGAGGCGCCAACTGCTGCGCTCAACTTGTCTGCGATGCCATCCAACAGATGGAAGTTTTCGCCAGAACCCATGCCACGACCGCCAGAGATAACGATTTTGGCAGCCGTCAATTCAGGACGATCGCTCTTCGCAATTTCTTCGCTCACAAAGGAAGAAGTACCGGCATCTTTTGCGACAGCAACCGCTTCAACAGCAGCCGAGCCACCGGTTGCGGCAACCGCATCAAAACCTGTGCTGCGAACAGTCAACACTTTGATTGCATCAGAAGATTGCACAGTAGCGATAACATTGCCCGCGTAAATAGGACGCTGGAAAGTATCCGCACTAACTACCGCTGTGATTTCAGAAATTTGCGCAACATCCAACAACGCTGCAACGCGCGGCAGAATATTTTTGCCGCTAGAAGTTGCAGGTGCCAAAATATGGCTGTACGCCTTGCCTAATTCCGCAACCAACAGGCTGACATTTTCTGCCAACTGATGTGCGTAAGCAGCGTTGTCTGCCACTAAAACTTTGGCAACGCCATCAACTTTTGCTGCTGCCTCTGCAGCGGCTGCGCACTGACTGCCAGCAACCAATACATGAATGTCTCCACCGATCGCTTTTGCCGCAGCAACAGTGTTCAGAGTTGCGCCTTTCAAGCTGGCGTTGTCGTGTTCAGCAATAACAAGCGTTGTCATAATCAGATCACCTTCGCTTCGTTTTTCAATTTATCAACCAGCGTTGCAACATCTGGCACTTTGATACCCGCTTTGCGATCAGCAGGCGGCTCAACCTTGATGACTTTGAAACGCGGTGCGATATCAACACCCAAAGATTCTGGTGTCACGGTATCCAATGGTTTTTTCTTCGCTTTCATGATGTTAGGCAGCGAAGCATAACGCGGCTCATTCAAACGCAAATCAGTTGTCACCACTGCAGGCAAGTTCAAGCTCACAGTTTGCAAACCGCCATCAATTTCACGCGTGACCGCAGCTTTGCCGCCTTCTACTTTCAATACAGAAGCGAAAGTGCCTTGTGCCATACCAGCCAACGCAGCCAACATCTGACCGACTTGGTTGTTATCGCCGTCGATAGATTGTTTGCCGAGAATCACCAAATCTGGCTTCTCCTGATCAACAACCGCTTTCAATGCTTTTGCTACGCCGAGCGGCTGCACTTCAGCTTCGGTTTTGACCAAAATGGCGCGATCAGCACCTAAAGCCAATGCAGTGCGCAAGTGTTCTTCTTTATCACCGATAGAAACAGCAACGATTTCTGTCGCCAAGCCCGCATCTTTCATGCGCACCGCTTCTTCTACAGCAATTTCACAGAATGGGTTAACGGCCATCTTGACATTGGTCAGATCGACACCGGTACCGTCCGCCTTAGGGCGAACCTTCACATTTGCGTCAGCGACGCGTTTGACTGCAACCAGAATCTTCATGGATTCTCCGTTCGTGTTGAAGTGGACAAAAAAAGAAGGAATGCGGCGAATATCGCCTGTTTTTACCGTTTTTAAGGCGCGCGTATGTTGCCCGCTGATACCCGTAAAATCAATACCCAAAGCTCACCCACCCTTGGCGGCTCGTTTACAAAGTGGTCATGGCTTGACTCACCGCAGCTTTATGGGTAAAAAAGTGGCTCGGTCGCCTCCTATGGCTGGGAGCGCCGCATAATAATTACAACAGCACCCGCTGCGAACAGGATTGCAGTGGTGCATGGAAGATAGATTGATGAGGGCTGTATCATGCCAACAGGCACAGTGAAGTGGTTCAATAACGCCAAAGGCTACGGTTTTATCTTGCCCGATGGCGGTGGCGAAGACCTTTTTGCACATTTTTCCACCATTACGATGGATGGCTATAAAACACTCAAGGCCGGTCAGCCGGTTAGCTATGAAATCACGCAAGGTCCGAAAGGCCTGCATGCGACCAACATCGCAGCCGCTTCTGCGCCAATACGCTCGATGGAAGCTAGCTGAACTATAAATGATGCCCCAATAAAAAAGCCCGCTACCAGAGCGGGCTTTTTCGTGGAACAAGCACAATTACATATGCTTGATCATCTCATCGCCAAACTGTGAGCAAGACACCAGCTTTGCGCCGTCCATCAAGCGCTCAAAGTCATAAGTGACGGTTTTAGCTTGAATCGCACCGTCCATACCCTTGATCACCAAGTCTGCTGCCTCTGGCCAGCCGAGGTGGCGCAGCATCATTTCAGCCGAGAGAATCAATGAGCCTGGGTTCACTTTGTCTTGACCGGCGTACTTCGGCGCGGTGCCGTGTGTCGCTTCAAACATGGCGATGGTGTCTGACAAGTTGGCGCCAGGCGCAATACCAATACCACCGACTTGTGCTGCCAGTGCATCAGAAATGTAATCACCATTCAAATTCAGCGTAGCGATCACACTGTACTCTTCTGGGCGCAACAAAATCTGCTGCAAGAACGCGTCGGCAATCGCATCTTTTACAACAATTTTTTTGCCGGTTTTTGGATTGGTGAATTCACACCAAGGTCCTTCGCCGATCAGCGTTGCGCCAAATTCTTTCTGCGCCAACGCATAACCCCAATCACGGAATCCACCTTCGGTGAACTTCATGATGTTGCCTTTATGCACGAGCGTGACAGAAGGTTTGTCATTGTCGATCGCGTACTGAATGGCTTTACGCACTAAACGCTCTGTACCTTCTTTTGAAACGGGCTTCACACCGATACCGCAATCTTGTGGGAAGCGAATTTTTTTCACGCCCATTTCGTTTTGCAAAAAGGCGATTACTTTATTCGCTTCATCTGAACCCGCTTTCCACTCGATACCAGCATAAATATCTTCGGCGTTTTCGCGGAAAATCACCATGTCTGTTTTGTGCGGTTCTTTCACGGGGCTAGGCACACCTTGGAACCAGCGCACAGGGCGCAAGCACACATACAAATCCAATTCTTGGCGCAGTGCGACATTCAAAGAGCGAAAACCACCACCGACTGGTGTAGTCAACGGACCTTTGATAGAAACAACAAATTCTTTAATGGCACGCAGGGTTTCTTCAGGAAACCAATTGCCTTCGTACAACTCGGCAGATTTTTCACCGCAGTAAATTTCCATCCAAGCAATCGCTTTTTTGCCGCCGTAGGCTTTGCTCACCGCTGCATCAATGACTTTACGCATGACAGGTGTGATATCCACGCCCGTGCCGTCACCTTCAATAAAGGGGATGATGGGGTTGTTGGGAACATTGAGCGAAAAATCAGCGTTGGTGGTAATTTTGCTGCCGTTGGTAGGCACTTGGACTTTCTGATAGGTCATGGGTTGCTCCAATGAAATACACCTAGAGAAGTAACGCCCTCGTGAGGCGATAACTGCAAAGGATTATATACGAGCCCCTTCCCTTCTTGTAGATTTGCTACAAAACCTACGAGCAAAATCATCTTCCATTTGATTTAAACACTTATGAGCCGATTGATACTGTTCAATAAACCCTATGGCGTGCTGTCCCAGTTCACGGATGAGCAAGGACGCGCCACGCTAAAACAGTTTTTTACTGAGGACAGAATCTACCCTGCTGGGCGTTTGGACTTTGATTCTGAAGGCCTGCTACTCCTGACCGATGACGGCAAGCTGCAACAACGCATTAGCGATCCTAAATTCAAACTACCCAAAACTTATTGGGTACAAGTGGATGGCGACATTACCGACCACGCCATCAGCCAGCTTTGTAAAGGCGTGCAGTTAAAAGACGGTTGGACACGACCTGCGAATGCGCACCGCATGGCAGAGCCTGAAAATCTATGGGCGAGAAATCCGCCAATTCGCTATCGCGCTGCCATTCCCACCAGTTGGCTTGCTTTAACCATCTCAGAAGGACGCAACCGACAAGTGCGCCGCATGACAGCCGCTGTTGGCTTTCCAACACTGCGATTGATACGCCATCAAATTGGCGAGTGGTCGCTGGACGATATGCAGCCTGGTGAGCACACTCAGGTTCTAGTAAAGCGACCATGAACTATCTAACGAACCCATTTCGGAACTTGTCTGCCCTGCAACGGTCTCTCTGGCATTCGTATTGAGACACCGCTGTGAGGTCGTCATGTCTGATTCCGCATCCACTCCTTCAAACCTGCAACAACAATTTATCGAACGCAGACTATGGCTGGAGACACGCATCCTCGGTCAATCCGCGCTGATTGAACGCTTGCTGATCGCCCTACTCGCTGATGGACACTTGCTCGTCGAAGGCGCCCCTGGCTTGGCGAAAACCAAAGCCATCCGTGAATTAGCGAGTGTGTTATCTGGCACTTTTCAGCGTATTCAGTTCACGCCTGATCTTTTGCCTTCTGACATTACCGGAAGCGACATTTATCGCCCTGAGGAAGCACGCTTTGAATTTCGCAACGGCCCTATTTTTCACAATTTAGTGTTGGCGGATGAAATCAACCGCGCACCCGCCAAAGTGCAAGCGGCGCTGTTGGAAGCCATGGCAGAACGGCAAGTGAGTGTCGGCAATCAAACTTACACATTGCCGCGCGTTTTTTTGGTGATGGCGACACAAAACCCTATCGAACAAGAAGGCACTTATCCATTACCCGAAGCACAGTTGGATCGTTTTTTAATGCATGTGACGGTGGATTACCCCAACGCCAGCACAGAAAAATCGATTTTGCAGTTAGCGCGCAATGAAGCAAAAACAGAAAACACTGAAACCGCGCCAACGCCCTTACATGAAGCGGACTTATTAATCGCGCGCAAAGCTGCGCTCAATATTCACATGGCGGACAGCGTGGAAGAATATTTGGTGCAAATTGTGCTCGCCACACGCCAACCTGAAAAATACGACGCATCACTGGCGCGTTTGATTGAATACGGTGCCAGCCCGCGTGCGACCATTGCACTCGATCGCTGCGCTCGTGCACGCGCTTGGTTAGCGGGGCGCGATTTTGTTACGCCGGATGACATCAAAGCTTTAGCGCCGGATATTTTGCGCCATCGCATCATTCCCAGTTTTGAAGCCGAAGCAGAAGGCCACAGCGTTAACAGTCTCATCCAACGCTTGCTGACTTTAGTGCCTGCTGTTTGATTGTATTTTTCTGATCGTCATGAACGTAGAAAGCGCGCATAACAACACATCTCTCAGCGCATTGGAGCCGCGCGGCGCACGCATTCAGTTGCGTGATTTACTGCGCTGGCGATTGGCAGCACAGTTCATTCCTCTAGAAAATAGAAACAACAGCTCACAATTAACAGGCAATAGAAGATCAACGCTGCGCGGTCGCGGCATCGACTTCGATGAAGTGCGTATTTATCAGCCCGGCGACGATGTACGCACGATTGATTGGCGTGTCACTGCTCGCACCGGGAAAATGCACACCAAAATT
This sequence comes from Pseudomonadales bacterium, assembly GCA_041395665.1. Classification (NCBI taxonomy): domain Bacteria; kingdom Pseudomonadati; phylum Pseudomonadota; class Gammaproteobacteria; order Pseudomonadales; species Pseudomonadales bacterium. The sequence continues at coordinate 74,935 of JAWLAB010000006.1, read as the reverse complement.
TTTCACGAAGAAAAAGAAAGACCAGTGATCTTGGTGATTGATTTGCGCAGCACAATGTTTTTTGGTTCACGGCGCTGCTTCAAATCTGTTTTAGCAGCGAATGCTGCTGCCCTGCTCGCTTGGGCAGCACTCGCCGCTGGCGACCGCATCGGCGCACTCCTTGTCACTGACTCAGGCATTATCGACATCAAACCGCGTCGCAGTCGCCATACTTTGTTGCAAATTTTTCGGCAAATGCTGGCGCTGGATGAACAACATGCCAGCAACACTTTTGCAGCAGATACCACAACACATTGGCAACACGCGATGCATCAATTGCGCAGCATGACTCGCCCCGGCTCCTGCATCATTATGCTCAGTGATTTTCATGACTGGAACACAGAGTGCCAACAAGCACTGCACCCCGTTGTGCGACACAGCCAATGTTTTTCTATTTGCGTGCAAGACGCTCTCGAGCAGCAATTACCCGTGATTGGTTTGGTCAGCGTGCGCGCAGGCCAGAAAAAAACAACCATAGACACACTGAATGAGAAAATACTTTCTCGTTATCAACAAGCAACACAACGGCAACAACAAGCCGTTAAAGTCGCTATGCGTACGCTAAAAGTTCCACTACTCGCACTACAAACCGATACGGCTATTTTTTCTCATTTACGCTCTTTTTTTTCACATCAAGTTTCGAGAGAACGCGATGAACAGTGATCCACTGGCCAATCTCAAACCGCTGATTGCACCACCACCAATCTCTTGGTGGCCGCTCGCGCCTGGCTGGTGGGTGCTAGCTGCACTCATTTTATTACTGCTTATTGTGCTCACCATCTTTATATGGCGCCGCTTACAGCATCATCGCAATACAGCGTACCAGCGCGAAGCGCTGCAATTGATTGCACTGACACACACCATGCCCACGCAACAGCAACTGCCACTCTTGGCCGAGATACTGCGTCGCGCAGCAATTTGTGTTTGGGGGAGAGAAACCGTTGGTTCAATTAACTGGATTGAGATGATGCAGCACACTCAAAACAGTTACAAACAGCGTCACCCTAAAAAAACATGGCAGCCTATATTGGATGAACAATCTTGCGAACTGTTAAACCATCACCTCTACAGCGGTGCAACACCTGACACAGCTGCCATGCATAAATTGATCGAACAAGCACAAAAGTGGCTAACCTCCTTGCCACCTGTGGGGCGATAACTGTATGTCAGCATGGTTTGATTTTTTACAAAATAGTGATAACAGTTTTGTTCTGCACTGGCCTTGGCTGTTGTGTTTATTGCCATTGCCTTTTTTTGTACGCGGCTTTACTAAAGCACAACAACACCAGCAAGCGGCGCTGTATTTTCCTGCCATTGAAACGCTACTCACAGCGCAAGATGGGCAAAATATCAGCATAAAAAAAACTGAACGCGCATCGTGGTGGCTGTGGCTCATTTGGCTTTGTCTGGTCATAGCTGCTACACGACCACAGTGGTATGGCGAGCCAATCAGTACGCCAACTTCTGGGCGCGATTTGCTATTGGTGGTTGATATTTCCGGCAGCATGCAAACGCAGGATATGGAATTAAATGGCGAACCCGTACAACGCATTGATGCTATCAAGAAAGTAGTGAGCGATTTTGCTAAACGACGCGAAGGTGACCGTGTCGGCTTGGTACTTTTTGGCAGCAAAGCCTATCTACAAACCCCTCTCACTTTTGATCACGCAACCTTGGTGCAACAACTACAAGAAGCACAACTCGGTTTTGCAGGAGAACAAACGGCGATTGGTGATGGTATTGCTTTATCTGCCAAGCGTTTAGAAGGCAACGGTCAAAAATACCGTGTAATGATTTTATTGACCGATGGCGCCAATACCGCAGGCTCACTGACACCGCTACAAGGCGCAGAGATTGCACAGACTATGGGGATAAAAGTTTATACCGTAGGCATTGGTGCTGATGAGATGACTCGCCGTACTTTTTTTGGTGTACAGACCACCAATCCTTCACAAGATTTAGATGAAAAAACACTGACCATCATTGCAGAAAAAACCGGCGGCAACTATTTCCGTGCGCGCAGTACGGAGCAACTAGAAAAAATCTATCAACAATTAGACAAACTAGAGCCAATTACTGGAAAACAAGAAGTGATGCGCCCTGTGAGCGAATGGTTTTATTGGCCTCTCGCCATTGCCCTGCTCCTTAGCTTTACCATCAGCATAGGCGCACTGTGGCAGCGATACATAACAACGAGATATCAGCATGCTGCTTGAGTTTCTTCAATTCAATTTTTTGCATTGGATACGCCCTCAATGGCTTTGGGCCATTCTGCCTGCCACTATCTTTTTTTTCTTACTCGCCCACCACAAAAGCCGAGTCAATCAATGGACAAAAGTTATCGACAATGATCTTTTACAGGCACTGTTAGAAAAAACCACAACATCAACACATTCATGGCCACTCTATACATTGTTGAGCGCATGGATACTGAGTATCGTTGCTTTAGCTGGCCCGAGTTTTTCCAAAACAGAACAGCCTATTTTGAAGAGTGCAGACGCCTTAGTGGTGCTACTAGATCTCTCCCCTTCCATGTTGGCAACGGATATAAAGCCCAGCCGCGTGCAAGCTGCGCACTTCAAAATTCTAGATTTATTGCGCGAACGCAAAGAAGGCTATACCGCATTGATTGCGTATTCCGGTAGCGCACATGTTGTTGCACCATTATCCGATGACGCTGACACCCTTGCAGCCTTAGTCAACACACTGGATCCATACATCATGCCAAAAATTGGCAGCCGCACGGAAGACGCCATCGCACAGGCGATTCAGTTATTACATAACGCAAAATTTAATCGTGGTCGCTTGTTGTTAGTCACTGACGGCGTAGCGCCTTCGGCAGCAGAAAACATCGACAACCAGCTAAAAGGAACAAATATCACACTCAATATTATTGGTATTGGCTCTGAAGAAGGCGCACCTATCGCATTACCCAATGGAGGTTTCATCAAAGACAAACAAGGAAACATTTTGATGAATCCATTGGATAAAAATACGCTGCAAAAACTTGCTGCAGCTAATGGCGGCTATTACAGCGATTTGCGCAGCGATGATGCTGACATCACGCCACTCATTAAACCAGCAGACTTATCCTCTATCACTAATGAAAAACGCGATACCAAACGCAATATAGAAAACTGGCTCGATAGTGGTTATTGGCTAATCTTCCCCTGTCTTTTTTTCACTCTATTATTTTTTAGACGCGGCGTACTATTCAGTCTATTGCCTCTCATTTTTTTCTTTCACACAGAACCCACCCAAGCTGCATTACCAAGCACATGGGATGATTGGTGGCAAACACCGGATCAACAAGCTGCACAAGCCCTGCAAAAAGGAGATAGCAAAACTGCCGCAAAAAAATTTGAAAATCCACAGTGGAAAGCCTATGCCGAGTATCAAAGCGGACAACACAAAGAAGCTGCTGAACATTTTTCCAACAGCAATGACACCAATTCTCTGTATAACAAAGGCAATGCACAAGCAAAGTCCAATGATTTACAAGGTGCCATCAAAAGCTATGACGAAGCACTTAAACAAAATCCAAAACTTGACGACGCTATTTTTAATCGCGATTTAGTAAAAAAATTATTGGACCAACAGAATCAGCAGAACCAACAAGATCAACAGAACCAGCAAGATCAACAGAACCAGCAAGATCAACAGAACCAGCAAGATCAACAGAACCAGCAAGACCAACAGAACCAGCAAGACCAACAAAGTCAGCAGGATCAACAGAGCCAACAGAACCAGCAAGATCAACAGAACCAGCAAGATCGTGATGAACAAAAACCATCACAAGAAAACACTCAGGCAGCGACATCAAACATGAGCAAAGAAGAAAGAGAAAAACAGCAAGCAGCCAAGCAAATGCTTAACGCTGTGCCCGATGAACCAGGTGGGTTATTGCGCAATAAATTTGAGTACTACTACCAGCTACAGCAACAACAACCACGCGCAACACAGAGCGACAACGGTGAAGAACGATGGTAAGCAATAAATTTTCAATCCATGTAGTTGCAACGCGCGCACTACATTTTCTTTTTTTGATTTGCTTTAGTGGATCACTTTATGCGGGCACACTGACAGCTACTGTCGATAGCACACAACTCAGTCGCAACGAAACACTCACACTGACGCTGCAATACGACGAGCGCACTAGCGATAAACCAGACACACGCGAATTGGAACAGTCTTTCAACATTAGAAGGCAAGGCTCCAGTTCTAGCATGCGCATTATCAATGGCGACTATTCCTCTACCACCACTTGGGAATATGAACTTTCCCCCAAAAGAACCGGCAAATTGCTGATACCCAGTTTCTCTATTGGCCAAGATTTTAGTGAGGCTATCAGTATCGATGTCGCTGAAAAATCTTCAAACGCCACACAAACGGATCAACCGCTATACACAGAAACTTCTCTCGATAAAAAACAGGTTTATAGCCAACAACAGGCCATCATCACTTGGCGATTGATCTCTCGTATGGGCGCACCGCAAGTACGACTTGCACCACCTCAAATTAGCGGCGTGTTAATACAAAATTTAGGTGATCGTAGCTTTCAACGCACAGGTTCTAACGGTAGGTCCGAATGGGTTATCGAACTACGCTATGCCATATTTCCTCAACAAAGTGGCAGCATCACTATTCCTTCGCAAACTTTCCAAGCGTTTGTTAATCAACCGCAGCACCACAGCTCCGGTTTTATTATCTCTACACCAACAGAAATTACGCGCGACACGGAAGAACAGCAATTAGAAGTGCTATCACCTCCTGACACACAAGGAAAAAATTGGCTGCCCGCCACTTCACTTGAAGTGATGCAACAAATCACAGGCTTAAATTCAAATACGCAAGCAACGGTTGGCACAGCTTTTACCCGCACAGTACGCACACGCGCCAAAGGATTGAGTGCCGAGCAACTCCCTGCGTTTGATATGCAGGCGAGTAATGTCAAAGCTTATCCAGAAAAACCTTCATTCGAAAATAAAGCGGGGACGCAAGGCAATATTGGTACGCGTGAAGATCGCGCAGCCATCATCGCCACACAACCGGGAAAACTCGTGTTGCCTGCTGTACAAATTCCTTGGTATGACACAGAAGCCGCACAATGGCGTACGGCAGAATTACCGGAATCAACCATCGAAGTGCTACCCAACCCCAATGCGTCAACACAACCGCCACCAGCCAGCACTCCTCCTGTAGTGCCATCCACCGTTCCCGATACTTCAGAGCCCGCCGCCATCCCCGCCGCCAGCGCTCCTCTGCCCCATTCCTCAAGTAACTCGACTGCAAGCACCGCTCTGCTCTGGCCTATTGCCGTCGTGGTGCTGTTGCTCAGTTTGATATTGCTTGCTGTGTATACGCTTCGTCTGCAACTCCGAGTGCGCCAACAGAATATTGGTGAGCTACCGACCACTTCCAGCAATTCAACATCAAAGCAAGCCACTATTAACGAGCGAGATATCGAGCAAGCCGTACAGCACGCGGACTACCACACCGCTTATCGTTTACTTTCGCAATGGACGCATCAACTCAACGCGATGGATAACCCCAGCATCCAAGCAGCCTTACAAATAATAGAAAAGCACCTCTACGGCAATGGCGCTGCTCCTTCGCCTGATGCAATACAAGCGTTATTCGCACAGCTTGCGCAACAAAGCAAAGCTGCCGTTAACAACAAGACCACAAAGCACAGCAAAGAAATTCAACTAGGTGATCTCTATTGATATCGGCTTGCTATTGATAAAATATCTCTCGCACTGAGGGATTCAATATGCGTGCCTTTCTAGGGCAGGTAAAACAAAAACTCACTACCTATGCATTTCGCCACGGCACACGCTTGGTGGATTTAGAGTGGTATCGCTCAAAAACGCCTATTCACGGTTTTTTACGGCGCTTTCCATTACTTCATTACTACCTATTTGGCTCTCGTTCAACAGCGCAATGCTATCCACTATTTGATATCGAATACTTTGCAACGCAATGCAAACAAGCCAATCTCCCTATCCCACAAAAAGTATTAAAAACTTATTTAAAAAATAAAAACTATTGGCGCATTAACCCGCATCCATTATTTGATGCGGACTTTTATATCGGACAAATGAGAGAAGCAATTAATCAATCACCATTGATGCACTATATCAACGGCGGCCACCTCCATCATGACCCGCATCCTCTGTTTCAACACACATGGTATTTCATCAGTTTTCCTGGATTAAAAAAACTAACGCAGCACTGCCCATTACTGCACTATATAAAAATAGGCTTTAGAAACAATCCATCAACTCACCCTTTATTTCACGCTGATTTTTATGCGAAAAATACAGGGATACCGCTAGCTGACCAAAAGACCACAGTTAATGCACTCATGCATTTTGTTACATCAACCAACCCATCACTCTCTTGTCATCCTTTATTTGACTTAAACTTTTATCACGAACAAAAAGACCATCATCAACAGCATGTACAGCCAGCCTATCTAACGATCAAACAATACTTGCTACAGCCAGACTGTTGGGCATACAGCACACATTTACTCTTTGATGCTACATTTTATTCCTCACAACCATCAGGGAAAAAAACAGAGAAATCTCCACTAGAAGAATACATTTCACACAACTTCCATATTAGAAACCCTCATCCTCTTTTTAATACACGCTGGTATCAGGGGAGAAAGAAAAATATTCTTCAATTTACGGGACAAGGTCGCGTACCACTGGTACATTTTGTTCTAAATGGCTACCGCATGGGTGAATCACCCTCACCATTGTTTGCATTGCAGTGGTACAGAAATACCTATATGCAAGGACGGGTCGACGACACAAATCCTCTCATTGAATTTATTACACAGGGTGAGGCTGTAGGTAATCGTCCAAATCCGCTTTACCCTACCAACTGGCAAGAATGGCTGCTCAAAAAATACAACAGCACAACACTGGCTGAGTATGCACAAAAGAACCCAATTAGGGCGCAGAACTTTCACAATAGGATCAGCGACGCCTTCTCTACGCCTTACATCAACAACAATAACAACGAGGCAAAGAGTTACCTGATACTTTTCACACCAAGGTCTGGCAGTAGCTGGCTAACAGATATCATCACGCAGCAGAAAATACTAGGGCGCCCAACAGAATGGTTTAATCCAGATTTAATACAGTCAGCCATGAATGGCTTATCTCGAAAGACATACAATATCCACGAGTATTGCCAAGAATTACAAAACACTCACAAAAGCCCAGAGGGGTATTTTGGCGCGGAGCTCACCGCATCCCACCTGTCTTTACTAACTGATCTTGTCGATATTCAATCAACATTTAACAATCCGGCATACATTCTTTTACTGAGAAAAAACATTATTGCGCAAGGAATATCCCTACACTTAGCAACAACAACAGGATACTTCCACGCAACCAATACCATCAACCAAGATAACCTAGCCGAGTACAGTGAAGTAAAAATAAAAAAATGGGTCAACGAAATAATAAAAGATGAAAAATATTTTCATCAATTTATAAAGAGAAAAGAAATTGACTTTTTGATGCTGTGGCACGAAGACATCAAAGCCAACACTCAAAACACTATCAGTGCTGTATCAAACCACATAACGAACGGCTTACTATCCACAACATACGAACCAGAAAGCGCTCATGCAAAAATAGGCAGCAGCATCAATAAACAATTTGAAGAGCGGTTCCGAGATGAAAACAAAGCATTTATAGACAACATAGATAAACAACGCGCTAATTTATTTGGCACAGAAACATCACTCAATACGCAAACACATCAAATATCATGAAGAAACACTTAGCTCGTTATTTTTTTGTCTTAACCCTGCTGCTGGTACACGGTCTATCAATAGCGCAAACCTCGACCACAACCAACACAGCCGCACCTAAGCCAGCAGAAACAGACAACACATCACAGCAATCCATTACTCTCACAAAAATCGCTGACCAAGCACTGACCACACAAAGGCTTATCGAAAAACTCAAGCCTATCGTTGCTCAACCGCTCGAATTTGAGGAGCTTAATGACAAGCTGTTACAGTTCAAACAACAACTATCTTCACTACAGACTCAGACAACAAGCATCATTAATGATAGAAAATCCAGTATCGACCAAATTCGTGCCACGCAATCACAGTGGAAATTCTTCAAGGATCAACTCACCAAACATCAGCAAAAAGTGCGCGAGCGCAGCTCTGAGCTAGAGTCTGCTATTGCGGAACTCACCTCTGATGAAGCCAACTGGAAGCAGACACAATCACAAATCAAATCAACACCTGACTTAAATTACGATGGCGCAAGCCTTAAAACATCAACAACGGCGATATCCTCTCTACGCAAGCAATTATCTATCACACTGCAGGAGGCAATTACTCTTGAACAAGAGTGGCAAGAGCTCATTGATTTGTGCGATGACTCACAGGCATCACTGAAAAATGATGAAAGCTATCTACAAAGTAATTTATTAAAAAATATCCAGCAGCCTATCTGGGCGCTTCAAATCAGTGATTTCTCTACAGATAAGTCAGCCACACAATCCTTGGATCTACAAAATAAATTATTGAGTCACTATGGAACTCGTTATCTAAAACGCCTACAGATCATTGTTATTTTATTGATTGGTTTCGTATTTTTTCTTCACCAGTTGAGAATATACAACCTTAAAACCTATCAGAATCATACTGGTATCAGGCTAAAACTACCTCTGCTAGAACGCCCTTTTTCTGCTTTCATTGCCGTTACTATTTTCTGGGCATTGGTTCTACTACCAAGCCCACCGCCAATACTAAAAGGCCTATTGCTGCTGTCTTTGATCATACCGATAACACGCCTAGGCATTCCCAGCTTACCCAACTCAGAAAAACCACTCGCTTGGCTAGTCACGGTATTTTTTGTACTGACTGAGCTCTCCGCATTAACCACTACAATTCCTGCACTACAACGCCTATGGGGATTGTTCTGTGCCGCAGCAGGACTCCTAGGATGCATTTATGTTTTAGCTCGCACATCAAAAATTGAAGGTAAAAAATCCTCTTTTTGGAAGGCTCTGCGCCTATCTCTTTGGCTAGCACTTTTTACTGCACTGATTGCCATGTTGGGCAATATTTTTGGCGCTATCGTACTCTCTCAATTCTTAATTACCGGTATTGCCTATGCAACTTTCACTGGCTTGAGTCTCGTCGTATTTGCAGGAATTCTAAATGATATGGCTGTTGCTGCCATTTACATGCCAACCAGTGAAATCAGCCATCTCATTAGCAGCAATCGCTCTTTACTGATTCGATATTTTAAAAAGCTAATCACTATTATTTTTTCTATTTTCTGGGTTTATTTTACGCTGTCACAATTTGCTTTATGGGACAGCATTATTGCGCTCTGCACAGCACTACTATCAAAAAGTTTCTCAGCTGGCAGTATTTCGGTATCTGTAGGTGATTTTTTATCTGTCGCCGTCACCATTTGGCTTTCCTTCAAAATATCTCAGTTACTGCGTTTTATTTTGATCGAAGATATTGCCCCTAGAACAAACATGGTGCGTGGCGTACCCGAAGCCATAGGAACGCTATCGCACTACTTCATCGTTTTAGTCGGATTTTTTATTGCCGTCAGCCTCACAGGCATTGATGTTTCCAAGTTGGCCATTATGGCAGGCGCGCTAGGTGTTGGTATTGGTATTGGCTTGCAGGATGTTGTAAATAATTTTACATCCGGATTAATTTTATTATTTGAGCAAAACATTAAACAAGCTGACACTATTCAATGTGGCAGTATTAACGGCCAAGTTATGCACATCGGTTTGCGCTGCAGCATTATCCGCACATTTGACGGCGCAGAAGTTATTGTGCCCAACGGAAAATTGGCCTCTGAACAAGTGATCAATTGGACGCGATCCAGCCAAGAGCGCCGCATCACTATTCCTATTTCCACCACTCAGAGTGCGGACGCCAATAAAGTTATTGAAACCCTGCTGCAAGTGGCGAAAAACAACAGAGATATTATTGATACACCACCAGCCATAGCCTTGTTGCTAGGTTTCGGTGCCGGCACCATGAACTTTGAACTGCGTGCATGGGTTAATAGTAGCGAATCTATTGGAGAAATTAATAGCAAGCTCTGTGCAGCAATTGCTAAGGCATTTGCTGACGCAGGCATACTCATTCCTTTCCCACAGCAAGATATTTATATCAAACAAATACCTACTACGAGCCAGTCGCTATAGATTCTACTGATTGGTAGATACCAATAAACGCGCTTCAGCCAGCCCCGGCTGCCTCTCTTGCCTTGTGATTTCCAACTGATTGAGCTGAATATTCTGTTGATTCAGCGCTGCCAGCCAGCGCATTAACATATCGAACTCGGCGCCTTCAATCCATAAACGCAAGCCACTCTCGTCTTGTGGTTGAAACCGCTTAAACGCTATGCCAAATGGTTTCGCATAAGTCGTCACTAAATTAATGAGTGACGCGCCTTCATCTTCACTATTTTTTTCTAATTTTTTCTTCTTGACACTGGCTAACTCTATTAATTTATTGTGATTGGCATCCATCCACCTGCTATCTTCTAAAGTCTTCTCATAATATGTCAATGCGGACTTTTGATAACTCGATGACCATGATAATGACAGATAAATAACCGCCAAAGCTATTGCACAGCACATAATCAACAGCGCACGCTGATCACCGGCAGGCAGGTTATCTATTTTTTGTTTTGTTTTGTCTATCCAAACATTTACCATTTCAATCACCATCAAAAATTTTTACTGATCTGCATACGGCCTTCAACACCATTTTCTCCTTCATTCGCAGAGGAAATTTTTGCTGATAACCCCGCCTTGCTTAAAGCCTGCTTATATTGATCCAACTGCTCAATACTTTTAGCTTTCAATTCAAACTCCAACTGTCCTTGTTGATCGTCATAACGCAATTCCATTATTTCGAGGCCTTGGTGGCTCGGCATCGCATTGAGCGCTTGCACACTTACACCAAACACCTCGATAAATGTACTGGTATTACTATCACCGAGCCCCATAAACTGCGATTCAATTTGCTTTCTTACTCCACCAACTCGCCTTGCGCTAGGAAATAGCTCTCTAAATTGTGCATCCATTTTTTCTTCCAATGCAGAAGCGCTGCGGGAAAAATACCAGCCACTGGCGATTTGCAGTACGCACTGCCCCAACCAAAAAAACACCACGGCTGCCGCAATCCATCGCCACATTGGAGGCCGCCCACTAAGAGGCTTAACAAAAAACTTTCCTTGCAAAAGATTAATAGATGCAGCGTCTATCCACGAGAATAACTGCGGTGCCAGTGCTTTCATATCCGATTTCACTTCGACACTCGATTCCTCCAATGCCGAAAACTCCGTGGCAAATTTCTGAGCCAGCAATGCTGACGACTCATCCTCCGAGGAGTAATAGATATTAACTGCTGAAGGTGTAGTATCTGCCAAGAAAAAATCAATCATCTCCGCCGCATTGACTGCATCAAATACAGCGACACTCTTTTCTGTTCGCACCAATACTCTCTGCTTTGCCAATACCAGTGTTAGACCGCCATTCTTGATTGGAAGCAGTTGTGCGTCGATATAAACCGCACTCAACCTCACACCGGCACTCTCGCAGCACTGGCTCAATGCAGCCATCACCGCATTATCAATCACCACGACTGGCCATGATGCATCTGACTGGCGCTGCCCTACTGCCAAGTGAACTTCTTCTATATCAACAGCTAGCTGCTCCTCCACAACGAATGGCAAAGCCTGCATAGCTTGGCGCTGATTTTTTGAAGGTAAATTGACACTGTGTAGTGCAGCTAACTCAGCAGGAAGAACCACAGTAATTTGCACTGTCTCATTCTGAGATTGCATATCTGCAACAGCTTTACATGCATCCATTAGCGACATCTTTATTGATTCCGATAATGGCACGGCATTTTCTGAGAAGGCACAAAATTCACACGACCAACCTGCAACCGCAGAAGAATCCTCACCAAAATCCTGAACGACTATCAGAATACTTTCGCGCTGCAACTGCGTTTTTTCAATCATATTAACCCTAGTTTCTTGTGTCATTTGTCTATCTCTTTGTCAGGCTTGGCCTTTTTATCTTTATTAGCACCATTGTTTTTACTGTACAAATTGCCGAATAAAAATCGCTGACTTGTATCGCGAGACAACAACATAATCTCACCAGTTTCATTGTCACGAAACAAAGTAGAAACCAACCACACCTTACTTTTTCCGTAGTTAGCAATAACTCTTACTTCAAAATACTCACTACTAGTACCCAACACTGCATTTGAGTCGTTTTCAGTTTCACCTTCGACTTCATTCTCTCCCTCATCTACAGACTCACTAGGCGCTTCAATAGAACCATTATCAGAATCACCACTCAAAAGGTCATCACCAATAATATCGTCACCCTGCCCTGCATCCAGCAAATTAGAAAAAGCTTCTGTAGAAGTAAAACCTACTTCTTGCTGTTGCCGTTGAGCAATGAAATCTTTGACCGCGCTCATGCTTTGCTCCGAGCCATCGGTCAGAGCCACCAACACTGGCTCTGGCGCAGTATTAATATTAATGTGAACAGGAACAGGCAACGCAGATAAATAAGGCGCTACACGACGATACTCTTCTAAGCGCATATCACGCAGTAAGCGCAATTCGGAAACACTACCAAACTGCGTATCTGCCGCACGATAATTAATCTTGTCAGAATCATACATATTCTCTGTGTCATTTTCATAACTCGCCCACCGCGCAGCCATATCTGCGTAATGAGTTTGCATGCCAAGGAATGTCATTAGGCGCTGCAATACACCAACTTGTGATGATTGAATACTTCCCGATTGGTCAATTAAGTTATTCAGATTTAAACGCGCCTGCGCATCATAAATCTCAACCGCTATATCTCCGTTAGCCACTGTCATTTTTGGCAGTGGCTGAGCCCATTTTTCATGCAAATGATCAATAGGCGCAGACGACAAACGATCCTTTTCAAAATCAGCAGCCAATACTTCACGCGCTAATGCTTCTCCGCCCAGCGCATACTCCCAAGCCTGCTGTGTATTGAAGTAATTCTCTGAACGCTTCACGCTAGCGTAAACACGAGAGATGACTTCCGAGCAGATGAGCACGGCAATCGCCAGTGCCATCAACACAGTGATCACTGCGATGCCACGCTGTGTATGAGAAAGCCTCACCGTGCATCACCTGTAGATTTTTTCTCTTTCCTGATGAGATCCCCCACTTGATAGATCTGTTCCAACTCACCATAACGGCTTGATTTAACAGTCAGTTTAATCGCTACTGGCAATTCACGAACATGCTCTTTTTCATCCTTTTTTTGCTCTGGCCATTCGCGCTTCCAATCACCTCTCGCATTCATAAATGACAGATCAACTTTTTCCACATCATTAAAAAGTACCTGAATATTTTCTTTAGCACCTTCTTTTCTATCAACAGCACCCCATGTGTGCCGCAATAAACTTTTCTCTCGACCACGCTTCGAAGTTTCTTTTGTGTTTGACTCTTGCGGTGAAGTACCAAGAGAGTAAGCAACACGCTCAAGATCACTGCGTGCATCCAGCAATGGGTTACGCAATCCCTGTCTAGTAAATATCAATAAATAGCTATCTTTATCTGATTGCAACGCGGGAGAACGGTTGTCGTTAGGTAATCGCACATCACGCATCACTATTTGGTTCATATCCATCGCTATAAACCAAAGCGAGCGCTGTAAATCACGCAGCGCATTAGCGTGAGCTGCTACACGATCTTGACTATCGACCATCGCAGACAATACGCGATAAACACCGGTAGAAATTACAGCAAAAATAGCAATGGCAACCATCACCTCAATCAGCGTAAATCCTGCATTGCTTTTCTTCTGCGCAGTAAACATCAGTGCTTACCAATAAAACCTGTCAGCAAATAGCTAGCACCACGCTTGTTGCTAACAGGCTGCACTTGAACATCCACTTGCTGTAAATTTTCCTGATTTGTACTTTTAACCGTTGTGACAACTTCCCACTTTTTTCCTGCCAGCTCTACCGATGAACGGCCGCCACTAACAGATGAGCCGTCCTTGTTGACCCTCATTTCTGTTAGCGTATTTTCTGCAACCATACTCGCCAGTGTCTTCTCTTCCAGTAACTGCTCACTGCGCAAATCACTGCCTAGACGCGTCAGTAGCGCGATTGATAACACGGCAAATATTACAAGGGCAACCATAATTTCAATCAAGGTAAAACCTTTGCTCGTCTTTTGGTTGAAGTTAGCCACGATCATGACTCTTCTTTCTTTGTGCTTTGCTTTTGCTCAGTTCACCACCACTGAGAATTACTGAGCTTAGCCCATCGCCCTCAATGGCATAAGAGGAGTCTTTTATTACTTTACTACTGAGCTGCAACTGGAATGGCGTGTAATGCCCATCCGAGAAAAAAATCAATGATGGCGCGACAGTCAATTTATCTGCTTTCTTTTTGTTATCTCTCTCACCGCGCTTACTTGATGAGGTATGTTGATCATCTTTTTGATCGTTGTCTTCTGTTAGCCAATTATCTAATTTTTTCTTTCCCAGGCTATCTTTATAAATTTTTGTTAAATCAATACGCTCGCCTTGAATACTTAAAGACCATTGATATTCTTCTGGCACAGAACGCTGAATAAATGCTTCTTTTTCCATTGGCTGCCACGCCATTTGCTGATCATCAAAATAAAGGAATCCATACACTTTTTGGCGATCATCCAGATAAAAGCCAATTTCTTGGCCTGAAAGTGTTGCCTCATCCTGTGCAATCACCATCAATTGTTGAATACGATTGGCTTCTTTTTTTAAAACTCGCCGATCTCCACCGCCGATTGTCATGACAACCAATCCCGCCATGACACCGACAATAAACACCACCATCATCAATTCGACGAGCGTAAAACCTGACTCTCGACTGATAATGGTGTGTTTGATGATGGGCACATTGCCTACCTTAAAGATTGATACTGCTTAAATCTTGATCTTCTCCTTCGCCGCCATCTCGACCATCCGCGCCCAAACTGCGGATTTCATACGGCGCACCTTGCCCCGGACTTGTATACAAATAAGCTCTGCGCCATGGATCTTCAGGTAGTTTTTTTAAGTAGCCACTAGGATTCCAGTTGCGCGGCTCAGGGCTGCCAGATGGTTTTGTTACCAAAGCTTCTAAGCCTTGATCAGTCGTTGGGTACGAAGAGTTATCTAATTTATACATATCCAAGGCTTGACCAATTGCGGCCAAATCACTTTTTGCCGCAGCCACGCGCGCATCGGCTGCTTTATGTAAGACATTAGGCACCACTAATGCACTCAAAATACCAAGGATGACAATAACCACCATTACTTCAATAAGAGTGAAACCCTCTTGCGCTTTAGGCGAAGTATTTCTGACCAATTCTTTCTTCATAACGCACTCACTTTTTAATAAAAGTTGATCTATAAAATAATAAGTTTATGCCACTAAATTATTCATCTGAATAATCGGCAACAAAATAGCCAAGACGATAGTCAAAACAACACCGGCCATTAACACCAACAATAACGGCGGCAAAATACTAATGGTGATACCGATAAATGCCTGTAAATCTTGCTCTTGGCTTGTTGCAACACGCGACAACATCGTATCCAACTCGCCGGTTGATTCGCCACTGGCAATCATGTGCAACATCATCGGTGGAAAATAACCCGCGTGTTGCAGAGCATTGCGCAAACTGGTTCCCTCGCTCACTTTTTGTGTTGCTTCACGCACACGCGTTTGCAGCCAACGATTGGCCATTACTTCGCCAGCAATACGCATAGCCTCAACCAATGGCACACCGGAACTCGTCAAAATACTTAAGGTACTGGCAAAGCGAGAAGTATTGATATTGCAGGCTAATTTTCCAAATAAAGGTAGTGTGAGAATTTTTTTATGCCAAGCCAGTTCAATGGCCGGCTTCTGCAACAATGTTCTCGCTGTAAATATCAATCCTACAATCAACAATAAAACCAACCACCACCAGCTGACAAAAAAACCACTGGTTGAGATTAATGCTTGCGTGATGCCAGGTAATTCCTGTCCTGTGCCACTGAAAACTTCGACAACATTAGGCACCACTTTGATCATCAGCAGCGAAACAATTAGCACTGAAAAAACCACTAAAAAAATGGGATACACCATCGCACCCTGAATTTTTTGTTTGGTTTCTTTGCTAGATTCGGTGTAATCCGCCAAGCGATTCAACACTAAATCCAAATGCCCTGAGTGTTCGCCGGCAGACACAGTAGCGCGATACAAATCAGGAAAGGCACGCGGGTATTCACCCAAACTATTCGCCAGCGTATAACCCTCTAACACTTTAGAGCGCACCGCCATCATCATGCTCTGTATACGCGGCTTTTCGGTTTGCTGCGCGACTGCTGTCAGCACATCACCAATCGGCAAACCCGCCTGCACCAGTGTGGCCATTTGCCGTGTTAATAAAGCCAGATCACGCGCACTGATGGATTGCCCAAACTTAAAAAAACTGAAAGCTTTTGTTTTTGTCTGTGCTTGTGAAGATTTTGCAGCAGGATCTACCGATAAAGGCACTAGGCCTCTATCACGCAGAAACTGCCGCACTTGGCGTTGGCTATCGCCTTCCAACACACCTTTGGTTTGTTTGCCGTTGCCGTCAAGCGCAACATAGTTGAAGGCTGACATGCATTATTCTTCCTGCGTCACGCGCAACACTTCTTCCACTGTCGTTTCACCGGCAAGAATACGCGCACGGCCATCATCACGAATGCTGGGGCCTTTTGTGCGCGCATACGCTGTCAGTTCCGCTTCTGATGCCCTGCTGTGAATCAGCTCTCGCATTTTGTCATCCACTGCAACCAGTTCGTAAACGCCGGTTCTTCCCAAATAACCCAACTGCTTGCAATGTGAGCAGCCCACTGCGCGAAAAATTTCCGGTGGATTATTTTTATCCACTTGTAACAAATCAGATTCTGTTGCATTAGGCTTATATGCCTTTTTGCAATGTGGACACAGTACGCGCACCAAACGCTGTGCAAGCAAGCCCACTAAACTGGATGACAACAGAAACGGCTCAACACCCATATCCACCAATCGAGTGACAGCACCAATCGCCGTATTCGTGTGCAGCGTGGATAACACCAAATGCCCCGTCAAACTCGCCTGTACTGCAATTTCTGCCGTTTCTAAATCGCGAATCTCACCAACCATCACCACATCGGGATCTTGACGCAACATTGCCCGCAAACCGCGCGCAAAAGTCATATCCGCTTTTATATTAACTTGTGTTTGACCGATGCCTTCCAAGTTGTATTCGATCGGATCTTCCACCGTCAAAATATTTTTGGTGGCATCGTTAATACTACTGAGCCCTGCATAAAGCGAGGTGGTTTTACCAGACCCCGTTGGCCCCGTTACCAAAATAATACCGTGAGGTTTTCTCAATAATTCAGAAAAAAGTGTCAGATCACGCAACTGCATACCCAACACATTCAAATCTAAACGCCCTGCACGCTTATCCAGCAAACGCAACACCACACGCTCACCATTACTAGACGGCATGGTGGATACACGAATATCAACTTCACGCCCAGCAACACGCAGAGAAATACGACCATCTTGTGGCACGCGTTTTTCAGCAATATCTAATTTCGCCATGACTTTAATGCGCGACACCAACAAAGGCGCGAGCGCGCGTTTAGGCTGCACGATTTCGCGCAAAATGCCATCTGTGCGCAAACGCACAATCAAACGCTTTTCAAATGTTTCGATATGAATATCGGAAGCATTTTGTTTCACCGCTTCCGTCAACAATGCGTTGATTAAGCGAATAATAGGTGCATCATCTTCCTGCTCTAGCAAATCACCTGTATCCGGCACTGAATCAGCAAGACTGGTTAGATCGAGTTCATCACCCAAATCTTCAACCATTTGCATGGCTGCGCCGCTGCTATTTTCATGAGCGCGCGCCAGTTGGGCATTAAAACTTTCAACATCTGTTTTGGTGAAAACAACTGCTTGAGCGACAACGCGACGCGCTTCTAGCAACGCTTGCATCGTGGCATCTTCACGGTACAAAAGTTCCACAGGATTGGCTGTGCCAGGCACAACCAATACCCCAAACCGCTTTGAAAAACCAAACGGCAAACGACAGCCGGTAGCTTCAGAATCAGCTGTCAATAGCTGATCGGACTCGCTGTTCTGTGTCATATTTTCTTGACCCAGCAAATCTTCCATAGAGGATTACTGCCCCTGCGACGAAGGCTGCGTTAATTTCTCAGCCTCCATGCCTGTACGAGGCGGTTGCCATGGCGACAACTCTGGCAAACGACGATCAACGCGCAAGCCATCATCTAGCTCCTGCTTATTAAAGCGGCGCTGCGTGTCGCGCATATTGTTGTAGTAATAGCTACTGTCATCTGCCGCATCTGCATCATCATGCAAAATACGCGGATGGATAAATACCATCAAATTCTTTTTCACGACATGCTTTGATGTGCCTTTGAACAAGCGGCCGAGGAAAGGAATTTTGCTGAGGAAAGGCACACCGCTATCTGTCGCCTCGATCTCATCACGAATCAATCCGCCCAACACTAAAACACTGTTGTCTTTCACGAGTGCCTTCGTTTTAATTTCTCTCTTGTTAGTGATGATATCGGCTGCGCCTGAAGAGCCACCGACATTGGCAGATTCATTAATACTTTCTACTTTCTGCTCAATTTCTAGCGTGAGAATACCTTCTTGATTGATTCTTGGTGTTACTTTTAATTCAACACCAATATCTTTTCGTTCAATCTGCACATAATCGTTGTTATAGATAGAGTTGTTATTGTTGGCGTTGTTATTGCCAACAACCGGCGTGTTGTTGATTCGTTCAGAGCCCGTTTTAAACGGTACACTTTCACCCACCAAGATACTGGCTTCTTCGTTATCCAAGGCAATGACGGTCGGTGTCGATAAAACATTGGCATTGGTATTTTTTTCCAACGCACGAATCAAACCCACCATGTCGCCGCTGGAATAAAAACCCAAACTCAAACCACCCAGAGTAAGGTTGCCTGTTCCCGTTATATCCGTCGACTGAATTGGTGCGCCTTGCGTACCAAATAACCCCACTGCTTTCGAGTTGTTTCCTTTACCTTCCCAAAACACACCGAGATCACGACCTACTTCGTCACTTACTTCAACAATCAATGCTTCAACCAATACTTGTTGGCGGCGCACATCCAATTTAGCAATCACGCCTTTCATGGTGTTCATCACCGATGGGGGCGCAGTAATAACCACGGCATTGGTTTGCTCTAGTGCCTGAACATTAACAACGACATCCTGCGCGGCGCCACCTTCTTTCCCACTGCCACTTTTAGAATTACTGCCAACGCCTTCCAAAATTGGTTGCATATCTTTTGCTGTAATGTAATTGAGGTACACCACTTGCGTATTACCCTCACCCGACAGCGGCAAATCTAAACGCTGAATCAATTTGCGCATCTGTACGCGCATGACCGGATCACCCGTCATCAAAATACTATTAGATCGTTCATCTGCCGTAATATTCAATTCGCGTCCTGGAGGCGCTGTTCCAGCTTTAGGCGCACCACTACCACTTTTTTGAATCAATTCAGTGACAGTTTTAGCAACATCTTTTGCACTTGCAAATTCTAATTTAATAATTTCAACATCTACTGTTCCCGACTGATCGATACGATTGATGATACCTACTATCTGATCAATATTGCCTGCACGATCGGCGATCACCAGTGTGTTATTTTCTGGATATGCAGCTAAATGCGCACTATTCGGTGTCAATGGTTTTATCAGGCCAATCAATTGCTGCGCAGAAAGATTTTTTACTTTTACGATACGAACAACAATATCTTCTTTGCCTGTTTTTAAATCACTGCTCACCACAGGCACTTGGTTAGTTTTTGCTTCTGGCTCGGGAAGCACTTTTACGGTGTCGCCACTCTCCACTACTGCCAAACCATTTACCTGCAAGGCAGAGAGAAATACCTGCCAAGCAGCGTCGTAGGTCATAGGTTCGCCAGCGACGATAGTAATTTTTTTACCGGTGACGCTTGGATGAACAATAATATTTTTGGTTGTGAGATCCGATGCCCAGCGAATCACATCTTTGACATCTGCATTATCAAAAGCCACAGAAATCATTTGCTCTTGCCCAGCAGCCACTTGATTAGCTGGTTTTGTAGCTTGTGCATAACTTTGCATAGAAAATACAGCGACCGTCACCAATATGATTGCAGCCAATACGCGAGTCATGAGTGTTGTTTGTGTTGTTTGTGTTGTTTTAGGCACTAGGGAATCCTTCTAACTGTTATTTAAACTAATTATTTGGCGGCGAGGACATTGAGCCATTTTGCCAATGTATATTTTTATTTAGAGGGCGAAGTGGCGATGTATTTACTGGTCGCTCTCGTTGCTGAGTCACGGGAGAGAAAGTTGGCGCCCCTGGTTTTATGTTATTTCTTCTAGGTGCGACATTATTTGGCAGTTCGTTAGCTCGCGGAAAAGATAGCGTCTCCATTTTTCCACTTCGCAGAATAATGACAGAGTTTGCATGCACTTCATGTAAAACTACGCCAGACGCAATACTGTCTCCAATAAAAAAGCGCTTTGTTTGTTTGTCGGTGGTAATCAGTGCGCTCGCTTTACGAGTATCGCTACTTGTCATAGCTCCTACTAAAACCAGTTTAAGCGTTGTGCTGGGTATGTCTGTTGGTGCAATGGGAGCTGAGGTCGCGTTATTTGCTTTCTCACCAAACAAGTGCAACTTGGCCACTTGTTCTAAACCGATTCCATTTCCAGTGTTAGCGTTATTTGTTCGCATCGTCACTTGCGCGCTGTCAATGCCTTTCCCTTGCCACACAGCCACTAAATGAAACCCTTGCCATATAAACACCGTAGCAACTAGTGCAATCAAAACCGCTAAAACCAGACGCACACGGATCACGGGC
This sequence comes from Pseudomonadales bacterium, assembly GCA_041395665.1. NCBI lineage: Bacteria > Pseudomonadati > Pseudomonadota > Gammaproteobacteria > Pseudomonadales > Pseudomonadales bacterium. The sequence continues at coordinate 53,890 of JAWLAB010000006.1, read as the reverse complement.
ATCTGAAGTACATCCACCGCAGCGCTAAGCACGCAAAATATTCCGCAAGAGGTTACACCCATGCTCAAAAAATGGAGCGCTATTCATAATTTCTAACTCATTTCAGTATCAGTGCGACCATGCCACGGAAAGAAAGTTCTCTACACAACCGTAAAATTATGAAGAAAAACAAAGAAGATAGATAGCAAAACCGCCAATTAGCACTTGAATAAGCGATGAAAGTTCTGCCAGACCGCCTCAGCCAACTGCTCGACAGGCTGCTGGCGTAGCTCGGCAAGATAGTGATAGACATCCACCACGAAACTCGGCTGATTAGGCTTACCGCGATGCGGCACAGGGGCCAACCAAGGAGAGTCTGTCTCGACCAGCAAACGGTCTAATGGCACTTTGGCAGCCACTTTACGCACATTGTCGGCATTCTTGAAAGTCACGATGCCAGAAATGGAAATGTAGTAACCCATGTCCAGCGCGGCACTCGCCATCGCCCAATCTTCTGTGAAACAATGCAGTACGCCTGTGCTGGGTGAATCTGCCGTGCGGATGGCATCCAAAGTCATCTGCTTGGCGTTGCGCGTGTGTACCACCACTGGCAACTGCAAGTCTTTCGCCAAAGCCAAATGCGCTTCAAAACTCTGCAATTGTGCGCGTTGCGCGCCGGCATCTTCATGGCCTTCATGGTAAAAATCCAAGCCTGTTTCGCCGATGGCGATCACTTTGGGCTGCTGCGCCAGCTCCCGCAATTTAGCCATCACGCCAGAGGTATCTGCTAACAGTGCCGGATCAGAGCTGCGGTATTCGGACTCGACAAACTCACTCGGATGAATGCCAACCGAGGCGTAGACTTCGGGATATGTATTAGCAATCGCCACGACTTGTTCGAGATTGCCCAAGCCGATACCAATACAGAGAAAGCGCTGCACGCCGCGTTCGCGTGCGGCAGCAATGGCTAGCGACAACCCTTGTTCAGGGTTGTCGAGCTTTAATCTATCGAGATGGCAGTGCGAATCGAGGAACAATGTAATAACGGAACGATACTAATTACAGGGTTACATGGTGTAGGTAGCGCGGTCAGATTCCAGTGAGCCGGCCAAATAAGTTTCAATTTTGCGCTGCACGGTATTGTCGGGATCGTTGAATTGCACACCGATACCCGCTGCTTTATTGCCCTGAGCGCCTTTCGGTGTTATCCAAACCACTTTGCCCGCCACCGGCATTTTCTCCGGCTCATCCATCAGCGCGAGCAACATAAAAACATCGTCGCCTAGCTTGTACGATTTCGTCGAAGGAATGAATAAACCGCCACCCTGCAGAAAAGGCATATACGCCGCGTACAGCACGGCTTTATCTTTCATCACGGGGGATAAAATACCGCCACCTACACCCGCCATACACACCTCTCCATTAGGGCAAACACAATTCGGTTCAGCCTAGCGGGCTCAACCGATGCAGTCAAACATTACAGCGCAGCGAGAATAACCTCAGCGCTCGTTTTTTCTAAGTTCAATGAATCAATATTTAACAATTCCACAGTGCCGTTGTTCACAATCATGGCAAAGCGTTTGCTGCGGATACCCAAGCCAAAACCTGTGCCGTCCAACTCCAAACCCAGTGCGCGCGTTAAATCTCCATTTCCATCCGCCAGCATCAAAATATGTTCAGCATTTTGGCTTTTGCCCCATGCGCCCATCACAAACGCGTCGTTAACAGCCATGCACACAATGGTATCAATACCTTTCGCTTTAATCGCATCCACATTCACCACAAAACCGGGCAAATGTGCATTGGAACAAGTCGGCGTGAACGCACCGGGCACGGCAAACAACACTACTTTTTTGCCGGCAAAAATTTCATCGGTGGTGATATCGGCCGGGCCTTTTTCAGAAGCGTATTTCAATTTCACTGAAGGGATTTTTTGACCTACTGCAATACTCATAATAATTTCCTCTCATTCATAATGACACAAAAAAAACGCCGAACTGTGTCGGCGTTTATCTTCACTCGTTACACACCGCTAGCTAGCAGCATGTTGCGAATATGACCAATGGCGCGTGTTGGATTCAAACCTTTGGGGCAAACATCCACACAGTTTTGAATGCCGTGGCAACGAAATACGCTGAACGGATCGTCCAATTTAGACAAACGCTCTTCGCGCGCAGTGTCGCGGCTATCCACCAAGAAACGATACGCCTGCAACAAACCTGATGGACCGATAAATTTATCGGGGTTCCACCAGAAAGAGGGGCAAGCCGTTGAACAGCACGCACACATAATGCACTCGTAAAGACCATCAATTTTTTCACGATCTTCTGGTGATTGCTTGCGTTCTTTGGCAGGCGGCGGTGTGTTGTTAATCAAGTACGGTTGGATTTTTTCGTATTGGCGATAGAACATGCTCATGTCCACCACCAAATCACGCACCACGGGCAAACCAGGCAGTGGGCGAATCACAATTTTCTCTGGCAAATTTCTGAGACTGGCGAGGCAAGCCAAACCATTTTTGCCGTTGATGTTCATACCGTCTGAACCGCAAATACCTTCGCGGCAAGAGCGACGGAAACTCAGCGTCTCGTCTTGCTGTTTCAATTTAATTAAAGCGTCCAGCAACATACGCTCGGAACCATCGAGTTCCAATTCGTAACGCTGCATGTACGGTTCTTTATCTTTGTCTGGATCGTAGCGATAAACTTCAAAAATTCTTTTGCTCATTTCAATGCTCTCTCGAATTCAGAATCAGGTTGAATATTCGTTAGAACGTACGCGCAACTGGCGGCACGGAATCCACCGACAGTGGCTGCATTTGCACAGGCTTGTACTCCAGACGGTTGCCATCCTTGTACCACAGCGTGTGCTTCATCCAATTCTGATCGTCGCGCTCTGGGAAGTCGTTGTGCGCGTGCGCACCACGAGATTCTTTACGCGCAGCAGCAGAAATAATCGTCGCCTTCGCCGCTTCAATCAGGTTTTCAACTTCCAACGCTTCAATACGCGCGGTGTTGAACACTTGTGATTTATCGTTGAGATGAATGTGCGGAATGCGCTTTTCAATTTCCAGCACTTTCTGCACACCTTCATCTAACAAAGCTTGTGTACGGAACACACCGGCGTGTGATTGCATTTCACGACGCAAATCATTCGCGATGTCTTGTCCGTACTCGCCCGACTTAGAGTTATTCAAGCGATTAACGCGCGCCAAAGTGACATCCAACACATCTTTCGGTAACGGTTTATGTGCAGACGGCATTGCGTGTATCGCTTCAATAATGTGGTTGCCCGCTGCTTTGCCAAACACGATCAAATCCAGCAGCGAGTTAGTACCCAAGCGGTTAGCGCCGTGCACCGATACGCAAGCACACTCACCGATGGCATAAAAACCGTTTACTACACTGCGGTAGTCACCATTTTTAGGCGCGACCACTTGGCCGTGAATATTGGTAGGAATACCGCCCATTTGATAATGGATAGTCGGCACCACAGGAATTGGCTCTTTGGTGACATCGACATTAGCGAAGTTCAAACCAATCTCATGCACGGAAGGCAAACGCTTCATGATGGTTTCTACGCCCAAGTGCGTGAGATCCAACACCACATAATCTTTGTTCGGACCGCAACCGCGACCTTCTTTGATCTCTTGGTCCATTGAGCGCGAAACGAAATCGCGCGGTGCCAAATCCTTCAAGTTAGGTGCGTAGCGCTCCATGAAACGCTCGCCCGCTGCGTTGCGCAAAATCGCACCTTCACCACGGCAGCCTTCGGTCAACAGCACACCCGCTCCGGCTACGCCCGTTGGGTGGAATTGCCAGAATTCCATGTCTTGCAAAGGAATGCCCGCGCGCGCTGCGATACCCAAACCGTCACCCGTGTTGATGTAAGCGTTGGTGGATGCCGCATAAATACGACCCGCGCCGCCAGTGGCAAACAGCGTGCACTTGGAATGAAACACGGAGATTTCACCGGTTTCCAATTCCATCGCAATCACGCCGAGCACATCGCCATCGGCGTCGCGCACTAAATCTAGCGCAATCCACTCAACGAAAAACTGCGTGTTGGCTTCGAGGTTTTTCTGATACAGGGTGTGCAGCAGTGCGTGACCCGTACGATCCGCTGCGGCGCAAGCGCGCTGCACTGGTTTCTCACCATAGTTAGAAGTATGGCCGCCGAAAGGTCGTTGATAGATAGTGCCATCAGGGTTGCGATCAAACGGCATCCCCATGTGTTCCAACTCGTACACCACTTTGGGCGCTTCGCGACACATATATTCAATGGCGTCTTGGTCACCCAACCAATCGGAACCTTTCACGGTATCGTAAAAATGGTAGTGCCAGTTGTCTTCGCTCATGTTGCCGAGTGAAGCGCCGATACCACCCTGCGCTGCCACCGTGTGCGAGCGCGTTGGGAATACTTTGGTCAGCACCGCTACCTTCAAGCCGGCTTGCGCTAACTGCAAGGAAGCGCGCATACCTGAACCGCCACCGCCGACGACAACAGCGTCAAAAGTCAGCGTACGAATATTATTGATGTGTTTACCCGCAGCCATCTCTTACACTCTCCAAACAATAGCAAGACCCCAGAGGGTATAGGTGATCAAAACGCCAATGGCGAGGATCTCCAGCGTCAAACGCAAGGCTGTGCCCTTAGAGCCCAGCAAGCGCGTAGTGACATAGTCTGTCAACACCACCCAAATACCGATCCATGCGTGTGCGACGACCGACAGGAGTGCTGCAGTATTAAAGATGCGCATGCTGGTGAGCTGGTGCAGGCTCAACCAAGTGGGATAATCCACTGCGTCGTGTTGCAGCAACCAGCCAACAATGAAGAAGAAATACACAGCGATAACAACGCCCGATACGCGTTGTAGCAAGAAATCAGATAGGCCACTGCGACCAAAACTCGTAACCGACCTTACCATAACCATACTCCCGCCAGCGCAACACCGATAACTGTCGATACCACCACCAGCACAGCGCTTTTTCTGCCGCCTTCTAGTGACTCACCAATACCGAATTCCATAATCAAATGCCTGATGCCTGCAAACAAGTGGTAGATAAAGGCAGCAAGCACCGCCAACATCAGCAGTTTCATCAGTACAGAATCTAAGCAGGCAACGGCAGCCGCAAAATCTTCTGCAGAGCGCAAGGAGTAATCCAGCAGCCCCAGCAAAATAGCAATAGCAGCGATGAGCGCTACGCCTGAAACACGGTGCAGAATGGAAACGATGGCAGAGATGGGCTGCTTGATCGTGCCTATATCAAGGTTCACGGGACGCTTATCTATCACAGGAAGTCCTCAAATTAAGGATCAAAAAGGAGGGGTACCTAAGTACGGCGCGCATTATAGGACTACGGCATTTATATGACAAATCCCAATCCGCACTATCGAACCTATCGTGCATATCAACAAAAACCACAAGCAAAATTTCCAATAAATAAAACAAGCATTTTTTCTGTGGGATCACACGAAAACACGCTGGAACCACGGTAATTTATTGACAATTCGAGGAATCGCCCTATAGTTAACAAGGTTCTGCACGCGTCATTCGCATGCATTTTTTGTAGGTCTCTGATTTTATTTTTTGCGCCTACCTCGTTATTTCTGCATTTTATTTTTCCTGTACAGGAGCCCCCCATGACCGAGAAGAAAGCCACGCTGACGATTGATGGCCGCCAACCTATCACCCTGCCCGTTCAATCAGGCACCGTTGGCCCTGATGTAATTGATGTACAAAGTATTCTTGCACAGGGAGGGCATTTCACTTACGACCCGGGCTTTATGTCTACGGCGGCGTGTGAATCCAAAATTACTTTTATCGATGGCGATAAAGGTATTTTGTTGCATCGTGGCTACCCAATTGAGCAGCTCGCTGAAGAATCTGACTATTTAGAAACTTGCTACTTACTACTGAAAGGCGAACTGCCAAACGCGCAACAGAAAAAAGATTTCGATGCGCGCGTCACACAACACACCATGGTGCACGATCAAATCCACAAATTTTTTGAAGGCTTCCGTCGCGACGCTCATCCAATGGCAGTAATGTGTGGCGTGGTCGGTGCACTGTCAGCTTTCTATCACGACTCATTAGATGTTGCTGACGCGGAACACCGCGAGTCAGTAGCCATTCGTTTGATTGCCAAAATGCCGACACTGGCAGCGATGTGCTACAAATACAATGTAGGTCAGCCTTTTGTATACCCACAAAACGATATGGCCTACGCAGCTAACTTCCTCAACATGATGTTTGCTGTACCTGCTGGCGATTACCAAGTCGACCCAATCCTCGCGAAAGCCATGGATCGTATTTTTATTTTGCATGCCGATCACGAGCAAAACGCATCAACTTCTACCGTGCGTTTGGCTGGCTCAACCGGCGCCAACCCTTATGCCTGTATCGCTTCCGGCATCGCGGCACTGTGGGGGCCAGCACACGGCGGCGCGAACGAAGCCGTGTTGCAAATGCTGGGCGAAATTGGCTCTGTCAAAAATGTGGATAAATACATCGCGAAAGCAAAAGACAAAAATGACAACTTCAAGTTGATGGGTTTTGGTCACCGCGTGTACAAAAACTTTGATCCACGCGCCAAAGTAATGAAGAAAACTTGTGACGAAGTCTTGGGCGCACTCGGCATCAACGATCCGCAATTAGAGTTGGCAATGAAGCTAGAAGAAATTGCGCGTTCTGACAGCTACTTCATCGAGAAAAAGCTGTACCCGAATGTTGATTTCTACTCAGGCATCATTTTGAAAGCCATCGGCATTCCAACCAGCATGTTCACGGTAATCTTTGCACTGGCACGCACCGTGGGTTGGATTTCTCATTGGAACGAAATGCTGTCTTCGCCTTACAAAATTGGCCGTCCACGCCAGTTGTATACCGGCAGCCCACAGCGCGAATTTGTTCCCGTCAACAAACGCTAATTATCAAAAGTCATCAGCACCAGTGCCGAAGGTTCGGCACTGGCTGCTTGGCGGCGATGCCCCACGCGCAATAACTCAAACCCATTTTTTTGCCAAAACCGCACCACTTCGGGCGACGCACTAAAACTGCTGCCCACCGCACTCACGCCTTCCTCCTTTTTCCTCTGTACAATTTCCTGTAGCAACTGCGAACCCAAACCTTGTGCTTGGAATTGTGGATGCACTGCAATCCTCACCACTCGTGCCACACGCTGTTGTAAAAATTGCGGCTGCTGCAAATGAATCGCCAAACTCTGCACCAGCATATGCCCGCGTGGACGGCGCTTTCCTGCTGCAATTTCACTCGCCATGGCCGTATCGATTTCACCTTCCTCCACTAGCAAAGCCACCGCCAGTGTGCGCCCTTGCAGCACTAGGCGATAAATTGACACAGACGGCGCGTCCAATAAAAAACGCAGGTCATCCGGCGTGGTCCGGTAATGCGCAGAACGCAGTAATCCATAAATTTCATTCAGTAAAACTTCATCTTGAGCCAATTGCGCTTGAGAAATGGATTCAAAAATCACTGAGGAGACATTGATATCTACCTCTTTGAATACCGGAGCTTGAGCATTCAACAGCAAAGTGTCATACAGCCACTGTTGCAGTGGATCATTCTTCGCCCAACGAATTGGTGCATCCAAAGTCAAACGCTGCCATGCAGGAAACTGCTTATCCAATTCGTGCAAAAAACGCAGTACAAAACCCTGCCCTGTGCCTTCATAACCATCCGCTGTGGTCGCTAAAACAGCGTGAGGAAATCGCTCTAACAAAGCCAACAGCATAGGTAGAGGAATTGCCGCTGCTTCATCAATCAATAAAATATCTGCTGTTGCATTTTTATCGGCCAATAAATTATCGGGTGAAGAAAACGCCAAATCGTTTCCCGCGTAACGAAATACACTCGCTGCAGCGGCTCGTGAAGGAGCCACCAACAATACCGATTCGCCTTGCTCCATCCAATCTCTTGCGGCAAAGCCCAAGGTTGCGGATTTTCCACAGCCTCGATCCGCCAATAAAACAGATATGCCATTATGTGCTTGTAATTGCTGCAAACAATGCTGCTGTTCCGCTGTCGGAATTGCAGTAGTTCGTTGTTTTTTTACTGACTGAGGAACAACGATTGATGATAAAAACTCGTCATTATCTTCTTCTTCTCGCCAGTGAAAACACACAGCACTGCTCTCTGAGAAGTTTTCCAACGCAGTGCGAAGGCGCGCAAGAAAATGCGCAGAAAGATTTGCGCTATCGTGCGGATAACTCGCCAAACGCGCGTAATCGATATCCGGTGTCTTTCCCCATTGATTCCATGTTGGTGTCAGGATAATCAGCACACCACCCGCCACTACCACCGTGCCACACACCGCAGCAAGACAATCCGGTGACAAACCTGCGTGTGCATCCAACACAGCCATCGCGTATTCGCTGCCCAACACTTGTTTGGCTTTAGCAATCGTGATGGCTTCTGGATGATCAGCAGCATCACCAATCCAAACGCGTTGTGTTGCATTGCCATACCACACCGATGCGTATTCTTTGCACCACGCGTGAGTGCCAGATAGCACCAGCAACACACGATGTTGTTTTTGCCGTGCTGTACGCAATGCTTCTGCAAAATTTTTGGTTTTCAAACCTGTGGTTGCCCCTCTGTGCTTGCCGTGCATAATGGCCAGATGCCTTTCGTGAGACAAGCACCGTGCTCGACAGACTTCGCACCGGATATCACGCCGCCCGCCGCATCGGACAAACCAGTTTTGCACTGCAAAAAAGTGGCTGGCGCTGGCTGCGAGATCGCGACACACCACTGCCTGAATTAGCGCGCGACACAGCAGTAGCGCTCGGCTCGACTTACATCAAACTTGGGCAATTTATCGCCAGTTCACCTTCTCTGTTTCCACACGATTATGTAGAAGCATTTCAAAGCTGTTTGGATCAAACCAGCCCACTGCCTTTCAGCGTGATTGAAAAAGTTTTGAAACAAGATTTAGGCGCACGATTATCGCGCCATTTTCGTGATATCGACCCAACCCCCTTAGCATCAGCCTCCATTGCACAAGTGCATGCTGCGCGACTCGCTAGCGGTGAAGACATTGTGATCAAAGTGCAGAAGCCAGATGTCGAACACATACTCGCCACTGATTTTCAATTCATGCATCTTTCTGCTGCGCTGCTGGAAAAAATCAGCAAGCACATTCCAGAATCTTCTATCACTGATATGGTGGATGAAATTCGCAACGGCATGTTGGAAGAATGCGACTTCAAACGCGAAGCCAGCAACATCGCGCAATACAGAAAATTTCTCGACGATAACGCCATCACGCAAGTGACTGTACCTAAGGTGTACCAAACGGCTTCCAGCAAGCGCGTGTTGAGCATGGAAAGATTCTACGGAACACCACTCTCCAACACTGATGCTGTACACAGTATTTCTGCTAATCCTGAGCAAGCGCTGATTGACGCGCTCAACACTTGGTTTTTGAGTTTGACGCAGTGTCAGATTTATCACGCGGATTTACACGCGGGCAATGTCATGATGCTCAATGATGGCCGCATAGGCTTTATTGATTTTGGCATCGTCGGCCGCATCTCTGCTGACACTTGGGCTTCACTACTCGCGTTGATTGCATCCGTACCCATGAAAGATTTTCACGCTATCGCCACCGCCATGGCAGGCATGGGTGCAACCACTCGTGTTGTCAATGTGGCAGCCTTAGCCAAAGATCTCAAGCAGCTTTACCAGCAATTTGAAAATGATGACAGCAACAGTGATTTCTTAAACAGCATTACCCTGCAAGTTTCTAATATCGGACGCAAGTACGGCATCCGCTTCCCACGAGAATTTACGCTATTGTTAAAACAGTTTTTGTATTTTGATCGCTACATTCGCCTGCTTTCACCATCATTGGATATTTTTGATGATGAGCGCATTTTTCTTGGCAGGATGTAATTTACGCAATGAAAACCATAAAAGCCTTTTTGATTAACACTCTGCTTCTGATTATCTTCACCGCATTATCACTGTTAATGCTAGAACAAGGCTTTCGCTGGTGGCTGTTTGGTTGGAAAGCGTTTGATTATTCTGCCATGAAAAACAATGCGCCTATCAACAATACAGATTTTATCCAGCAATCACCCTTTGATGACATCTACTGGGCGCTAAAACCTAACTTAAACACTTCGTTCAAATTGGCGCAGCTCACCACCAACAGTTTTGGGCTTGCCGATAAAGAATATGCACAAGCAAAACCTGCCAATACTTACCGCATTGCGGTTCTGGGTGATTCTTACAGCATGGCATCTGGCGTTGATACAGATAAAAGCTATCACGCCCTGCTCGAAAAAAAAATGAATACACACAGCCGACAACCTTATGAGTTGGTTAACTTTGCTTTTGGCGGCTTTGGTTTGGAGCGCTACAACGCTACGCTACAGCACCTTGTTCCCGCTTGGCAGCCGGATGCCATCTTATTAGGGTTTTGCGCCTTTAACGATCAAGTAGCTTTACCACCAAAAACCGGCACCGTTCCTTTATTCATGCCACGCATCATCAACGGCTTTAACACTTCTTATGTGCGTGAATACTTTACTATGCAGAAAGCCAGTAAGCGTGCATTTCAGGATCGTTCGACAACGCAATACAATCAAAGAAATTGGGATTTTATTGACGGCCAGTTAAAAGAAATGCGTCGCCTTGCCAACAATATAAAACCAGACATGCCGATACTTTTAGCTTACCTTGATAATCGCGAGCACTCTGAAAGTGACATCAACACACTCTCTGCCCTAGCAAAAAAATACAACATCGCTTTTGTCGATACCACGCAGCCATTTCGTGGCACACGCATTGATGACTACAGCATACATTTACTCGACAGCCACCCAGACACCAAGGCGCATTTGCTATTTTCTGAAACACTCTATACCGCAATAAAAAACAATCATTTTTACAATTTTGAAGAAGCCGCGACGACACCATGATGCCTTTATCACGCCGCCGCTTTCTACAAGCCTCGCTGGCTACGATGGCAGCAGGTCTTTCATGCACTAGTTTTAGCAAAGAAATTAAGAAGCCTAATATTCTTTTTATTGCTTTTGATGACTTGAATGATTGGGTAGGCTGTTTGGGTGGTTACGCTGGCACGGTACACACACCCAATATTGATGCACTTGCCGCCAGCGGTACACTTTTCACCAATGCGCATTGCGCTGTACCGCTGTGCAATGCTTCGCGCACCAGCACACTCACAGGTTTGTCACCGCTACAAACAGGCGCGTTTTACAACAACACGCAGTGGCGCACATTGCCAAGCACCCAAAATGCCGTGCCAATTCCGCAGCTATTTCGCAACAATGGCTATCGCGCCATTGGCGCAGGAAAAATATTTCATTTTCACGATGCGCAATCTTGGGATGATTTTTGGCCCGACAATCTACACGGTGAACCCGACGACCCCATCAAGCCGGATTACAACCATCCGCGCAAAGGTGCGCCCTACTCCTACAAAGCAGATTTGCAATTTGACTGGGGAGCCATTGATACACCTATAGAAAAAATGCCCGATTACCAAACTAGCGAGTGGATTATTCGACAAATCCAATCACAGTCTAGTAAGCAGCCATTATTTATGGGTTACGGTATCGGCAAACCTCATCTGCCTTGGTATTTGCCCAAAAAGTATTTTGATCACTATCCACTCGATACACTGCAGCTGCCCGCTGTGTTGCAAAACGACCTCGACGACATTCCTCCTGCCGGTCGTGAATTGATCAACACCTACTTACAGGGCGACATGATTCGTGATGGCCTATGGAAAAATGCCGTGCAAGCCTATCTCGCCTCCATCTCGTTCGCTGACGAACAACTGGGACGCGTATTGCATGCATTACGCGCCTCACCACTGGCCGATAACACGCTGATTGTCTTGTGGTCTGACCACGGCTGGCATCTCGGCGAAAAAATGCAGTGGCGGAAATTAACACTGTGGGAGGAGGCAACGCATATTCCGCTAATTTTTAGTGGCCCTGGCGTGGCGACAGGTCAACGCTGCCATGCACCGGTCAGTCTGTTAGATATTTACCCCACATTGGCAGAGTACGCTCACCTACCTTTGCCCCATTCAGTAGACGGCAACAAGCTCACACCATTACTACACAACGCAAAAACACCGTGGCAAAACAAAGCGTTCACTGTGTGGCAAATGCATGGGCAGAATCATGTAGCAGTAGTCGACGAACGCTTTCGCCTGATACGCTACGCCGACGGAACAGAAGAGCTTTACGACCATGAAGTGGACCCTCATGAATGGCACAACAGCATCAATAAGGCCGAGTACCAGACTGTGCGTAAAAACCTTACAGCAGCAATGGATCAGTATTTACAAAACCATACTGCTCGTTAACATCTTCACCCCAAAGCCATCGCATTCAACAGCCAACAAACTGTTTGCGTTAATCTGCTCACTATTTTTTTTACTCACAACCGCACCGCATGCAGTAAGCGCAGACACCATTACGCAATACGAACCCAACACTTTATTACTAAGCAGTGATATTGCTGGAAAATATTCGCTGCAATCACACACCACTTTTTACGATCCCGGATTACAAGAGCCCAAACTAACTGATGTGATGCAATTACCTGATTCACATTGGGGGGCGCTGAACCAAAGACCGCTCACCTTAGCACTACACCGCCGCCACGCCATCTGGTATCGCACATTTATAAAAAACGATACACACGAAGCGCGGACACTCTATTTGCGAGACAGCAACCCAATCACAGACACGACCACTACCTTTGTATGCCTACAACCCGATGACGCGCATTCCTGTAATCCTGCAGCTGATTTATCTTTAGCAAAAAATTTGCAGTCTTTTTCGTTACAGCAAGGGCAATCTGTTGTGCTACTGACACAAAGCACCGGCTTTCACTCGCAATTTTTTACTTTGTCATTAACCTCGCCTGATGCGTACATTAGCCAGCAATATCGTCAGCGCCTTTACTTTGGGCTAATCAACGGAATATTGTGCGGATTGGCACTCTACTCCTTAATACTCGCCATTAAAATTCATCAAAAAGCCTACTTTGCCTATTATGTTTATGGAACTTTCTTGGCTGGGACTTTATTTATCCATCAAGAATTTCTCTATCCATTTCTTGGCGTAATATCAGATACATCTTTGACCAACCTCTCCATCATCATGCCATTGATTGTTGGTAGCAGCCTTGCTTTTTTTATTGCACATCACATCTATCACGAAAATCTCCCTTACAGAGTCAAATTATTTTTAGTCATTTATCTATCGATTAACATTTTAGTTATTGTTGCATTTCTACTTAATACACAGACCATACTTCTTATTCCTATCTACGACACAATATCATTCGCTGGCTTACTGTATTTTATCTATCTGTGTCTCTCGCAGAAAGATCAGTACAAACTCAGCAATACCTTGATGTGTGTCGGATTATTGATTCCACTGATTAACTGCATTATCGCCATACTTATTACGCTAGGTTTTATCAATGCACCTAAAAATTTCATGGCTCTTACGCAAACAGTAGAAGTTGTTTCAGCCACTCTGTTTGCTATAGCAATCCTCCTCAGCATCAGACGCCTACAAGAGGAAAATGAAGTACAAGCTCAGCTGGCAGCTGAAGCCAGCATTACCAGTACAGCACACAGCAACCTACTATCCCACCTGAACCATGAATTACGAACACCATTGAATGGCATTCTGGGTGCATCTGAAATACTGATGCACAAATCACACATACCCAAAGATCGCCGTGTGTTTAGCATGATCTATCACACCGCGCTGCCACTAAAACACCTTATCGAAGACATGGTGAGCGAAAAATCCATCAAGAAGAATCAAAACGAATTACAAAACACACGCTTTGATCTGCACAATCTCCTGCAAGAATGTATTGATATTTTCCTATTGATTGCTCACGATAAAAAAATTCGTCTGTATTTTCAGATGGATAACAATGTCACCAGCGACATCACAACTGATGCCAATAGATTGAGGCAAATGCTCATCAACCTAATTGGTAATGCCTGTAAATTTACTGCCAATGGCATTGTTGGACTACATGTTAGGCAAGATGCTGCCATTGGCGGCAGCGAGCATATCTATACTTTTGAAGTCATCGATAGCGGGCAAGGCATCAATAAAGAAGATGAAGAAAAACTTTTTCAAATTTTTGAATCAAACCACTCAACAAGTAATCCCAAAGGGTCTGGCGTAGGCCTTAGCATCGTAAAAGAATTAAGTCACACAATGGGCGGCAACTGTGGTTACAAGAAAAATACTACTACAGGTAGTACATTCTGGTTCAGCGCAAAAGTAAAAATACATCACAGCACACACAGAAAAGCGCACGGAGCATTCACAGGCCTAAGGGTAGTTTTAGCAGACCCAGACGCCAACCTTGTTAATGGCATTGCCCAAAAAATAGTTGATATTGCTGAAGATGTAGTGGCAGCCTGCACTAACGAACAAGTGAATCAGGCAATATACGGCCACACAATACAAGATTCTTTTATCACAAAAAAACCAGCTGATCTTATTGTGCTACACAAAAACTTTGCCACAGACAGCATTGTAAAGTTTATCAACAATAACAACATCGCATTACTGATCTATGAAGACTATGACGAGCTGGGAAATACCAGTGAATATCTTTCTGAACATCAAAATTATGACTTTATTTTTAGAAAGCCTTCAATCGATACTTTCACATTAAACATCGCAGAATCATTGATTAAAAAAGATAGAATCTTTCATATCAAACCAGATAAGTTGCCAGACGCATCAAAAAACATCCTGATTGCGGAAGATATACCTACCAATCAACTTATTATTGAAGAAATTATTAAATCAATTAACTTAAAGCCCATTACTCACAGTAACGGCAGACAAGCACTCGATGCATTTTATCAATACCACAAAAAAGGAGTGCCGTTTCGTACGATCATTATGGATTGCGAAATGCCCATTATGGATGGCTTCGAAGCAACAGAAAAAATTCGCGCATACGAGAAAAGCAACCAACTTACACCCGCATTGATTATTGCTTTATCGGCGCACACAGAAGCAGACTACCTCTTGCGCAGCAAACAATCCGGTATGGACATCTACCTCACCAAACCTGTCCGCGCAGACATACTGACTCAACACATTGAAAACCACATGAGAGGTCTGGCATGAATATCATCCAGACAAAAAGCGTGTATTCCGTACTGTTGCTGGCGTTCTTATTACTCACATTTCCAACATACTCAATCTCCGCAACCTCACAAGAAACTTCAAACATCAACTCTTGTAAGAAAATTTATTTAAGCACCAACACTAATGCCAACATAAGCTTAACAACCAAGGAGCACTCTGAAGCCAGCTTATTAGCAGCTACGGATAAAAACTTTCACCATCAAGGCAGCACTTGCTTCAGTCTAATTAATCCATCCGCCTCAGAAAAAAAAATCAGCATCTACCTAGAAAATGCTCGCGTAAGGCATGTCGAGCTACTCAATATCACACATTCAATACCTAGCCTAATCGGCATTAACGGTATGGAATACCCGCTAAAAAACTGGCAGCAGCTAGGCGCGGAATTATTTTTTGATCTCACTGTTCCAGCGAATACAACTGAAACTTTCAAGTTAAGTATTGGATCAATTTTTTCTTATAACAGCCTCGTAAAAATCCATGACACCAGTAAAAAACTCCATCTAATTCTGGTTCAACAGTCTATTGCTGGTGTTTTAGCTGGGTTTATTGGTGCATTGGTTCTTTACTCTGCCTTTCTCGGGTTTATATCAAAAGAAAAAACTTATTTATTTCTCTTTGGCTCCACTGCTTGTGTGACCTTACTTCAACTCAATGATATGGGCTTGCTGTACCTTGTCTGGCCAGAATCCCTGTACTGGAACAATGTTTGTTCTGGACTATTTGCCATAACCAGCACAATCTACGGCATTGCTCTAGCGAGAAGCTATTTATTAACAAAAAACAACACGCCAAAAATAGAAAAAATATTGGTTATTCTTTTTTGGTACACGATAGCGGCGCTGCCTTTACCACTTTTACAAAACGACACCCTGTACTATCTGCTGTATGCACTACCCACAGTGTCGATTACTCTGCCCTGCCTTGTTGTTGCCTGCGTAGCCAGAATGCGCCAAGGGTATTCACCAGCCAAACTTTATCTCTTTGCACTTTCAGCGCCTGTAATAGCTGGTTTGATTATTTTTCTGATGTATGCAGGCGTTCTTCCTTCTTCTCAAATAACACGCATTCTTCCTCTGGTAGGCACCGCCATACAAATTTTATTGTTGGGCTATGCTATTGGTGAGCGTATTCGATGGATTAAAAATCAAAAAAATGCATCCATCGCAACCACATTGCAGGCCAGAGCGGAATCCTCCGCTAAGAAAAATTTTCTTACACATGTCTCACACGAATTAAGAACACCCTTAGCTGGCATTATTGGGCTCACAGAAATAGCCAGAAAAAACCCTATCTACACAGACAACAAACAACTCATAGAAGGCATACACGACTCTGCAGAAGTCTTGCTGTCATCCGTCAATATGCTTCTTGACCATGCAAGACTGGACGCTGGCAAATGGAAAACCAACCACTCTATCTTCAGCTTGCAGCAACTGATTGACGATACGCTAGCTGCACACGCACAACTTGCTGAGAAAAAAAGCATCCGCATCAACACGCAAATAGCTCAAAACACACCCACCATGATTGATGGAGAAAAAAATATTATCCAGAAAATTGTAGACTGCATACTAGATTTCTCTATCGGCAATATGAGCCATGGAAATATTTTGGTAAAAGTTGAACCTGAAAAATTCAATGAGCAATATGCTATTAGGTTGGACATCATCGATACAGGCGATGGAATTTCTGAAGAACAAAGAGCTACTATTTTTGAAATTTTTGAACAACAAGACAAATCAACAACGCGCGAACAGCGTGGCATAGGAATCAATCTTTCTCTCGCCAGTAAACTATGTCATTTTCTGGGTGGCGACATGGGCTGCGAATCTAACCCATTACATGGCACGGCTTTCTGGTGCCATATTCCATGCAGACCATTAAAAGATAATCCTCTCTCAACAGAGAGTCATACCAAGTTAACGCCAACGGAGTTCTCTGCATCCCGCGATACTATTCTCGTGGCAGAAGACGACGAGACCCTGCAAATGATTATTGCTTCCCAGTTAGAACAATTAGGGAAAAAATTTCGCGTTTTCCCTAACGGCAAACCCTTGGTTGATGACTACATAAAAAACCACCACCAGATCGCCGCTATTTTTTTAGATTGGAATATGCCCATTTGCAATGCCAGCGCTGCTACGCTGTTAATACGCAATTTTGAAAAAGAGCAGAACCTCACCCCCATTCCCACTGTTATACTCACGGCTCACGATAAGGCCAGCACCAATGAACTCGGCTTACCTGCTGGCCTTCATGTGTTACATAAACCTATTACGATAGACGACCTCAGCCAGTTATTTACCACGCTCAAACAATGAATCAGCATTTTTATAACATTCAGGCATTGCGTGGCATCGCTGTACTACTAGTCATTTTTTTTCACATCACCGGTGTACAAATTAAATCCAGCGTCAATTACCCACTGCCAGAAATATTACAGTTTGGCGCAGTAGGCGTTGATATTTTCTTTCTAATCAGCGGTTTCTTGATGATGACCATCACACAAGAAATACGCCCTAACACAAAAGCCGCCGGTCACTTCTTTAAACGCAGAGCACTGCGTATATATCCCATGTATTGGGTCGTCAGTATTCCGATTGCTTATCTTTTATTTTTTGGCAGTCGCGAAGTATTAGCAGCACTCAAACTCAACCCAGATGCTGTACAACGCGTACAAGACCTGCCCATTTACTTATTAAAATCCGCCCTGCTATTACCGCAAGTCAACTTACCTCCATTGATGATTAGCTGGACACTCATCCATGAAGTGTATTTTTATTGTGCCTTTACTTTTCTTTTATTAATCCCCAACAGATTGCGCTGCTCTGTTTTATTGGCTTGGTCTTTGGCAACTTTACTCTTTTGGCTAGCATTGAAACCAACGCAGTACCAACCAATCAGCTATCTACTCTGCAACCCTCTAACATTGGAATTCACCACCGGTTGTTTTCTTGCCGTTCTACTGCGCCGCATCACGACGATTAGCTACAACCCACGTCTTATTTTTTTATTAGGCTGTATCACAATCGTTATCAGTTGGGTACTTTGGACAAGTAAAAATAATTATGAATTCCCCATCGCCGATGACAGAGTTCTGTATTTCTTATTACCCTGTACATTATTGATGGTCGGCGCAGTCACCATGGAGCAACAAAAAATTTATTTTTATCCTGTATTACACATGATTGGTGATGCCTCTTACTCCTTGTATCTCACACACATCATCGTGCTATCTATCGGTAGAAAACTATGGAAACTGCAAGGATTTGAGGACTCCCTTTTCAACCACCTTTGGTTTTGGCCAAGTTTATTTACCTGCGCGTTAATAGTTGGCGTACTTTCTTACCGCTATATAGAAAAACCACTATTACAGATAGGAAGAACTCGTCGACGCTAAACTAACGGCGCGGCTTACCGTGTGAGAACTTTCCATTTCCAGCCTTACTATTCGCAGCACGGCGCTCACGACGACTCTCCCGCTTGGCTCTATCCGCTTTTTGCATCACATCTTCCGGTAGCCGTTTCATCAATTCGACTGGCGCCATTTCGCACAACAATTTCTGCCCCAACAACTTTTCGATCTCTGGCAACAAGAAACTGTCATCTTCGCTGGCAAAACTGATGGAGACACCTTTGGCTCCCGCGCGGCCAGTACGCCCGATACGATGCACATAGTCATCCGCCACTTCCGGCAAGGTGTAGTTGATGACATGGCTGATGCCGTCGACATGGATACCCCTACCCGCAACATCGGTAGCCACCAAGACCTGCATCTGCCCACTGCGAAAACGCTCCAGTGTTTTGATACGTTTATCTTGATCTACTTCACCGCTCAAAATGCCACAAGCGACACCACAGGCGCGCAATTGCTCAAATAAATCGCGGCAAATATCGCGGCGATTGGCAAACACAATCAGGCTTTGCACATCCTGTGCCCGCAATAAGTTCATCAATACTGTGAACTTTTCATCACGGCTCATCATGTAAACACGCTGCTCGACATTGTCTGTCGCTGCGCGCTCAGGTTGAATCTCAATGTGCGCAGGCTCGCAGGTCCACTGCTTCACCAAGTTCAGCACATCGTAATTAAATGTCGCACTGAACAATAAAGTCTGACGATTTTCTTTTGGTGGTGTGGCGCGCACAATGCGTTTCACTTGTGGGATAAAACCCATATCCAACATGCGATCCGCTTCATCAATAACGAGACATTCGACTTCATCGAGATGCACATCACGGCTTTCTAAAAAATCAATCAAACGCCCAGGTGTCGCCACCAAAATATCTACCAATTTTGAATGCAAATGATTTTTCTGTTTTTGGTAATCCATACCGCCCACTAAAGTCTGCACAGACAAATCACAATATTTACATAATGCTTCAGCATCTTTGCCAATTTGCAGCGCCAGCTCGCGCGTTGGCGCCAACACAATCGCGCGCGCTTCACCCGCATAGCGCTGATGCTCGATAGGATTTTTTAATAAATCGTAAATAACAGAAATCAAAAACGCGGCTGTTTTCCCCGTACCAGTTTGCGCTTTGCCAACCACATCACCACCGCGCAAGGTATAAGGCAAAGATTGCGCTTGAATCGGCGAACAATAACTAAAACCCAGATCAGCAATGGCATGCATCAAAGCATCAGGCAAATCAAAATCATGGAAGCGCGTTTTCCCTTCTATCGCTTCAACAATAAATTCATCACGACTCCATGTAGAAACCGGCGTGTTTTTTGCAAGCATTTTTTCGTCGTGTTGTTTTTTGCCACCACGATTGCGACGCTTTTTTGTGGCTGAGTGATTGTTATTATTTTTTGTGTCGCTGCTGCTCTGCGCAGAAGGTTTATGTTCCGCGACAGGCGTATGTGTAGACTTGGAACGAAAAGGAATTTTAGAAAGTATCTTAGAAAACAACGCGGTATCCGCCATTTAGGGTAAAAGCGGCGGTCAGCATAACAAAAACAGCGGTTCCAGTGAGGTTTAAGTGCTGCTCTCATGCTCCGCAAGCAGCGCCAACAACTGCACTTCGTCCCACACCGGCACACCCAACTGCTCCGCTTTTGCCAATTTAGAGCCTGCATCACTGCCCGCAATCACTGCGCTGGTTTTAGCAGAAACAGAACCTGCTACTTTTGCTCCCAACGCCTGTAAGCGCTCTTTCGCTGTTTGTCTATCCAAATTTTCCAATGTGCCAGTCAGCACTAAAGTCATGCCCTGCAAAGGACTCGCATTTTCTACTGCAGTAATAGGTGGCCAATGCACACCTGCATGACGCAGCGCATCAATCACTGCGGTATTGCGCGTATCAGCAAAAAACTCCACGATGTAGTGCGCCACCACTGGCCCCACATCCGGCGTCTGCTGCAAACGCACCACATCAGCAGCAGCCAGCGCTTCCAGAGAGCCAAAATGCTGCGCCAGTGTTTGCGCTGTCGCCTCGCCCACTTCGCGAATACCCAAAGCGTACAAAAAGCGCGGCAACGAAGTGTCGCAAGAAGCGGCAATGGCTGCGCACAAATTTTCGGCTGATTTTTCACCCATGCGATCTAAGGCCGCCAAAACAGGAAGCGTCAGTGCGTACAAATCAGCAGGCGATTGCACAAGGTCGTTATCCACCAACTGCTCAACCAATTTATCGCCCAAGCCATCAATATCCATCGCTCGGCGTTGCGCGAAATGTTTGATCGCTTCTTTGCGCTGTGCAGCACAAATCAAACCACCACTGCAACGCGCTACGGCTTCGTTGTCTGATTTTTCGACGGGCGACGAGCACACAGGGCAAACGGTTGGCAGCAAAACAACTTGTGCATTTGATGGTCTGCGCTGCGGTAATACTTGCACAATTTGTGGAATCACATCACCTGCGCGGCGCACAATCACTGTGTCGCCCACATGCAAATCTAAACGCGCCACTTCATCCATATTGTGCAAAGTCGCATTGCTCACCGTCACACCGCCAACAAACACCGGTTCTAAGCGCGCCACGGGTGTGATTGCACCCGTTCTACCCACTTGAAAATCAACTGCCTGCACTATCGTCATTTCTTCTTGCGCGGGAAACTTTCGTGCAATTGCCCAACGCGGCGCGCGCGCAACAAAACCTAATGTTTTTTGCAGCGAAATATCATTCACTTTATAAACGATGCCGTCGATATCGTAATCCAAACTTGCGCGTCTTTCTGACAACGCATTGTAAAAATGAATACAACCATCTACGCCAGAAACTACTTGCAATTCAGTGTTAACTGGTAAACCCCATGAACCCAGTACGCGCAAAATGTCCGCGTGTTTCTCTGGCAACTTGCCGCCTTCCACTGCACCAACGCCGTAGACAAAAAAACTGAGTGGGCGCTGGGCGGTGATGCGTGAATCCAACTGACGCAAACTACCTGCCGCAGCATTACGCGGATTGACAAAAGTTTTTTCACCCGCCGCTACTGCAGCAGCATTCATTTTTTCAAACCCTTTCAGCGGCATAAATACTTCACCGCGCACTTCTAACAGTGCAGGAATATTTTTGCCGTGTAAGCGCAGAGGAATCACTGCAATCGTACGCAAATTGGCCGTAATATCTTCGCCGCTGCTGCCATCGCCACGCGTTGCGCCGCGCACAAAAATACCATTGCGATATAACAGTGAAACTGCCAAGCCATCTAACTTTGGTTCGCAACAATACTCAATAACCAATTCTGATTTGAGGCGATCATGATTGCGGCGATCAAACGCCATCACATCCTCATCAGAAAAAGCATTATCCAAGGACAACATCGGCATTTCATGCTGCACGGTTGCAAATTGTGATAATGGCGCAGCGCCAACGCGCTGACTAGGAGAATCCGCACTTACCCACGCGGGATGATTCGCCTCAGCGCGTAATAATTGTTGTAAGAGGCGGTCGTATTCCGCGTCAGTGATTTCTGGTGCATCCAACGCATAATAGCGATGGCTGTGTTGATGCAGCTCTTCCTTCAACGCATCGTATTGCTGGCGAGTGATAGCGTGGTCTTGCTCACCAAATAAATCACTTTGCGACACGCAGCACGCCTCGATCAGCGAGCACGCAAACGGGTTTGCATTTCAAATTGACGAATACGCTGACGGTTATGCTCGATCGTTTGATTGGTTAGCACACTGCGTTGATCATCGCGCAATTCGCCATTTAATCGTGTGGCAATAGCACGCGCTGTATCCAGCATAGTATCAAACACTTCCATCGCATTACCGCGCAGTGCGCTCATCGACAAAAACATGGTGATACCTGGCGTTTGCAAGTCACTCATCTGATTCAAATCAAATGAGCCAGGGTTCACAATATTAGCGACGCTAAACAATGAATCATTTTCCGTTTGTTCACCGGTGTAATAGTGAAACCAATTGTAATGCCCGTAGCGCAAACCGCGTTCTAAAAACATATCCAGTAGTACCGCACCATTGAAGCCGTTGCGATCGCGGGCCACCACACAAATAATGATTAAATCATCCAAAGGTAATTGTTGATTCTTTGGCTCTGCAGCAACAGCCTGCGCACCTATTTTATCTTTTCTTGCTTCTAAAATAGGTTTGGTTGGTTTTTGAATGGTCGGCTCACGGCGTGGTGCAGGTTTATCGGGCGGCCTTTTATATACTCTCGATTCACTCACCACTTCTGATTCACCCAAGCCCAATGGCTGCGTGGCAGTATCAAAAACCGGAGAAGCATTGCGCACGCCTCGCGCATCAGGAATGTTTTTTTCTTGTCGAACTTCTGGAATTTCTTTATCGCTCTTTTCTTCAACGACACCAAAATCTTCATCAACATCATCACCCAAACCTAATTCTGGCTCGATGCGTTCTGTGCGTTCTTCTTTTTTTACATCCAACAAAATAGGAGCCACTTGCGCAAGATCAGCAGGATCACGACTAGCTTTTTTTGTCCAAGATTCAGATAAATCTTTTTTGCTTTCTTCATTGTCTTGCTGGGGTTGTGCAACAACACGCGCTCTTCCCACAGAAAAATCATCACCAAAATCGTCTGGATCATTGCGATCCATACTTTGATTCATTTTGTCACTCATCAACAGCGAATCACGACGCGCATTGCGTGCGCGACGCAAACCGTCCAGCAAGATTGCCGCAACGACAAGAATTCCAAGAGCTATTAGCGATTCAGGCATGCCAGCAAGTCCCTACCCCATGTCAAAACTGCAACTATTTTACACAGGCGTAGCACTTATAAAAGCTGAAAACTGGCGCGCCCGGAGGGATTCGAACCCCCGACCATCCGCTTAGAAGGCGGATGCTCTATCCGGCTGAGCTACGGGCGCAGATACAGAAAAGAGGATACAGGTAAGGGGCAAAAAGATGGTCGGGGTAGAGAGATTCGAACTCCCGACATCCTGCTCCCAAAGCAGGCGCGCTACCAGACTGCGCTATACCCCGATTCAAACAGCGTGAGCCGAAGCCCCTACTGAGGGGCGGCATTCTACTGACTGCCCCCAAGAGCGTCAATCTGAAAAATAGCCTGTTTTTGCTTCTGCTAGACTGCGCGCCTTTCAGAAAAACTACGACTAAACAACGATGTCTAAAATCACCGCCACCGACCCACTCGCCGCCCTGCTCGACAACATCCGCATTGTGCTGATTAACACGCAGCATCCGGGCAATATCGGTGCAGCAGCGCGCGCAATGAAAAACATGGGGCTGTCGCAGTTGTATTTAGTGGAGCCACAAAACTTTCCGCACGAGCAAGCCATCTGGCGTTCCGGTAACGCTACCGATGTGGTTGAAGCGGCGCGCGTGGTAAACACGCTCGATGAAGCGATTGGAGATTGCGGCTTGGTACTAGGCACTAGTGCGCGCGAGCGCAGCATTCCGTGGATGTTGCACTCGGTGCGTGACGCAGGCATCAGCGCGGTGCGCGAAGCAGCGCAACATCCTGTCGCAATTTTATTTGGACGCGAAGATCGCGGTCTCACCAATGAAGAATTGCATCGCTGCAACGCGCATCTGCACATTCCATCCAACCCTGTTTACAGCGCACTAAACATTGCAGCGGCTGTGCAAGTGGTGAGCTATGAACTGCGCATGGCGGCGCACGCGCAATCCGAAATCCCTGAGCTGCAAAACTGGAGCGATTGGGACATCAAACCCGCAACCGCAAAAGAACTGGATTACTACTTAAACCATTTAGAACAAACGCTGGTAGATATCGGTTTTCATAATCGTGACAACCCACGCCAAACCATGCCGCGTCTGCGGCGATTATTTTCGCGTATTCGTCCCGATCAAATGGAATTGAGTATTTTGCACGGCGTCCTCACTGGCACGCAGCATATCGTGCAAAAAAACCAAAAGCTGCTGACAGATAAAAAAACATCCGACAATATTTAATTTTTTTACGCTTTGCCATCACGCAATTCACGGCGCAAATTTTTTCCGACATTGGATTTTGGCAAACTGTCGCGAAACTCAATGGCATCTGGCGCTTTGTAGCCCGTTAAATGTTCGCGCGCGTAAGCCTTCAAATCTTCTTTCGTTAACGCAGGATTGCGCGACACCACAAACAACTTCACCGCTTCACCTGTTTTTTCTGAAGGCACACCCACAACCGCACATTCCACCACATCAGGGTGTGCGCTCATCACATTTTCCACTTCATTCGGATAAACATTGAAGCCTGACACAATAATCATGTCTTTTTTGCGGTCCACAATACGGATGTAACCATCAGGGTCTACCACCGCAATATCACCCGTGTGCAGCCAACCGTTAATAATCGTTTTTTGCGTTTCATCATCGCGTTGCCAATAACCTTGCATCACTTGCGGACCTTGCACACACAATTCACCCGCTTCACCCACAGGCTGCACGACATCGTCGTTATCAACCACTTTTACTGTTACATCAGCCACAGGAATGCCGATGGTTCCCAATTTGGCAGCGCCGTAAGGGTTAATCGTTACCACAGGCGATGTTTCCGTCATGCCGTAACCTTCCAAAACAGAACAACCCGTTACGGTTTTCCAACGCTTGGCAGCAGTTTCTGTCAGCGCCATACCACCAGAAAATGTTAGTTTCAACGCAGAAAAATTGAGTTTTTGAAACGCGGCGTGATTTGATAACGCAACAAACAAAGTATTGATACCAACAAAAAACGAACAGGGATTGTTTGACCACGCATCGACCACACTATCCAAATCGCGCGGATTAGGTATCAACACGGAATGACTGCCGGATTCCACCAATAACACGGTGTGCAGCATAAAAGCATAAATGTGATACAGCGGCAGCGGCGCCAACGCCACTTCGCCGCCATTTTTCACGCCGGCTTTTTCCATAAAAATTCTGCACTGGCGCATATTTGCCAGCAAATTGGCGTGCGTGAGCTTTACGCCTTTTGCCACGCCCGTTGTACCGCCTGTGTATTGCAATACAGCAATATCGTTTGCCTTGATGGATGTCGCTTGCAGATTTTTTTCATCGCCTTGCGCCAACGCATTACGAAAAGAAATGGCCTGCAGCAGATGGTAAGCAGGCACCATTTTTTTCAGGTAGCGCACCGCCGCGTTGATAAAAAATCTTTTGGGAAATGGATGTAAATCAGCCAGTTCTGTGACAACCACGTGACGCAACTGTGTTTTGGCAATAATAGATTCCAGCTTGCTCGCCATGTTCGCCAAAATCACAATCGCCGTTGCGCCAGAATCAGATAGCTGATGTTGCATTTCATCCGGTGTGTACAGCGGATTGACATTGACAACCACCATCCCCGCGCGCAGCGCACCAAACACAGCAACGGGATACTGCAATACATTCGGCAACTGCAACGCCACGCGATCACCGGGCTGCAAACGCAGAGTGTTTTGCAAAAAAGCGGCAAACTTCCGCGACAAACAATCAAGCTCCGCATAGTTAATTGTCTGCCCCATGCAACTGTAAGCAGGGCGAGAAGCGTACTTTGCTAATGACTGCGCAAGAATATCCGGCATGGTTTGCGCAGCATCCGATTGATGATCCAATGTTGTGGGATAGCCCAGTGCCGCTTGCGCCGCACGAATAGGAATCATCACATCTTGCTGCTTTTCCATTTCTATTGCTGACATACATCACCTACGCTTGGCGTTCCCTAATATCATGATTATAGTGACGACTTCCCACTCATACCAAGACGCACACCGTGCCCATCCCTACCCATAACAACTCACACAACAATGCGCCCCTGTTACGCCTGCTTTTACTAGGCATTGTTATTCCTGCACTGCTCGGCATCTTCACTTATGTCGGTTTTTTCACCAACTACACCACTGCTGTTTTTTCACAAGCTGGTTTTGAGCAACAGTATTTGCACAGTAGCATCTACCGTTTTCGTGTACTCGGCAGCCATACTTTGCTGTGGGTCTATGAACAGATAAAAACTTGGCCGCTGGCTGATTTTGCGCCCTACGGCTTAAAGTCTGTCGATAAAAATGGTGACGCTAATTTTTACTACGCTTACTTCTTCACTAATACCGCTTTTTTGATTGCCACTTGCAGCACACTGGTGATTGCGCTGCTGCGTTATGTGCCGCAAAAAGATTTTCTGCATATCGATCTGCCCGTATTGTTTCTGGCATTGATGATGAGTTTTGCGCAATTTGTGATTACGCCGTATGACACGCTGTCTTATTTTTTATTGGCACTATCACTGCTACCTTGCATGAAAGCACAACCCACCTGGCTCGATGATTTACTGCTCGGTGTCACTTTGATCTTAGCAACGCTGACGCGAGAAACCGCCGCACTCACCTTGTCTTTCTATTTCACCGTGCACTATCGCCAGATCCTCAGCAGGAAAATCACGCCAGAAAAAATTCGCCTGCTGTGCATGATTGTTATTTTCTTACTGGCTTATTGGCTGCTGCGCTGGCACTTGGGCATGGAAGATGCTACACACAAAAGTTTTCGACTGCTGCGCAATTTCAGCAACGACCCCCTGCCTATCATCGGCGCAATATTCTTCCCCGCTGTGTTGGCTTTATTTTTCACTGATAGCGACGGCAAAACATCGCTAAAGATTTTCTTACTGGCTTCACTGCCCTACTGGTTAGCGATGTTTTGTGTCGCTTATCCTTGGGAAATTCGTCTGTGGGTACCCATTTTTCTTGTGATGGCGTTTATCAAACTCAGCCATCAAGCCCTTGCTTCTTTATCAACACCTAATGGAAACACCGCACCATGACGACCGTACAAAATATTCCTTTTGCTGATATTGAAATTGGTATGCAACGCCAATACAGCAAAACACTCACCGAGCGCGATATTCAACTGTTTGCCGATACTTCTGGCGATCACAACCCTGTGCACATGAACGCGGATTACGCCGCCACGACTACGTTTGGTGAACGCATTGCGCATGGTATGTGGAGTGGCGCACTGATTTCTGCGGCAATTGCCACTACCCTGCCAGGGCCTGGCGCGGTGTATCGTAGTCAAACGCTAAAATTTTCTAAGCCGGTAAAACTGGGCGACACCATCACCATCACGCTCACTGTGACAGAGAAAAAAGATCGCGTGAAATTACTGACGATTGAATGCGAAGGAAAAAATCAGCACGGCGACACCGTGGTGAAAGGCGAAGCGGAAGTGATTGCGAGTGCCGACAGCGTATCGTTTGAATTGTAAAAGCTACAAATTCACAAAGCTGTAATTTTACAAAACTATAATTTCATAAAACCGGGCAAGTTGTGCGTCCACGATTTACTTTCTGTGCGCACAGCAATACGCCAACCTTCTGCTGTTTTGATGTACTCGTCGTGATACCAAAGCCCAAGGAAAAACACAGGAATAGCTGGCTTATCGCCCGTTTCTAATTCCATGGGATTCAAACACATGATCTTGCCGGTGGCGCGATCACCGTCTAAACGAATTTCAAAATTGCTGATGAAATGTTGCGTGGCGCGAAAGCCTTTTAACGCTTTCTGTAAAAACGCTTTGACTTCGGGATAGCTGCCCTTCGCGCCGCCCATTGCGGAATAATCAATCTGCGCATCGGGTGTGAAAATAGCGTCGAGTTTGTCGATAGCACCCGTATCAATAGCGGCAGCGTAATCGGTAATTAAATCTTCTATTTCTAAACGATCAGCCACCATTTCCAGCGTGTAGCGCATAATTTTTATCTCTCATTTGACCCCTCCGGTGCTACGCACCACCTCCCCTACTTCGCAGGGGAGGCGTATCTCCCCCTATGTACAATAGGGGGAGTGGCCGCAGGCCGAGGGGGTTTAACCCATCGACATATATTCGCCGCCGTTAATATCCAGCGACGCGCCGGTAATCACTTTGGCGTAATCCGACACTAAAAATAAACAGCCTTTTGCACACTCAGCATCCGTTGGCATATCGCCCATCGGAATATCCTTTTCGATGCCTTTTTTCACTGCCGCAGGATCAGCGCCCGTTTGTGCAGCCATGCCATCGACATAACCCTTTACGCTTGCGCCCCACATCCAACCCATAAAACAGCTATTCACACGAATACCGAGCGGTGCCAATTCCATCGCCAACGCTTTAGTCGCTGTTGCCAGCGCAGCTTTTGAAGTGGCGTAGCCCGCCTGTGCGCCGACAATTTTTTTGGTGGACATGGAGTTGACCATCACTATCGCGCCGCGCTCGGTTTGGCTTTTCATCACCTTGGCAGCTTCGCGCGACAACATCAGCGAACCGAACAAATTCACATCCATCGCTTTGCGCCAATCGTCAAAATCCCAACGCTCCCACGCGCCAAATTTTCCTGGAATGTACGCGCTATTGATTAAGGCATCGACTGCACCAAACGCAGCAACGGTTTTGTCAATCAAGTTTTTGCAATCGTCGGCTTTGGAAATATCCGTCGGTACCGCGAGTGTCTGCGTACCCAAATTCAGTGCGGCGATTTGTTGGGCGGCGGCGTTCAATTTCTCAACGGTACGCGCAGCCAGTACCACCGCTTTTGCGCCTTCGCGCGCAGCTAATAATGCCAACTCGATGCCCAAGCCAGGACCGATACCCGAAACCACCACCACTTTATTTTTCATCAACATACGCAGACTCCTGTTGGATAGCTTGATATGGAGAACTTTACGCTTTAGCGACCGTCAACACGCCGCGTTTTTCCAATTCTGCCAGCAGAATATTCACTTCGTCTTCTAACGCCATTTTGTCGGAATGCAAATGCACTTCCGCTTTTTCTGGTGCTTCGTACGGATCATCAATGCCGGTAAAGCCTTTGATTTCACCGGCTCGCGCTTTTTTATACAAACCTTTCGGGTCGCGTTTTTCTGCTTCTGCCAACGCGCAATCGACAAACACTTCCACGAAATCCATGCCTGCCGCTTCATGCAGTGCGCGCACCGTGTCGCGATCTTCACGATAAGGGCTGATAAAGCTCGACAATACAATCACGCCTGTATCGACAAACAATTTCGCCACTTCACCAATGCGACGAATATTTTCTTTGCGATCTTCCGCAGAAAAACCTAAGTTTTTATTGATGCCGAGACGCACATTGTCGCCATCCAAGCGATAGCACAATTTGCCGCGCGCGGTGAGCGCCTGCTCTAAGGCCACAGCTACGGTACTTTTGCCGCTGCCTGACAAACCGGTAAACCACAGCGTTGCACCCTTATGCCCTAACAAAGCGTAACGATCATCGCGTGTTACTTCGCCGTGGTGCCAATACACATTGGTTGCTTTTTGCTCTGCCATTTCAAACTCCTACTAAATATTCAATAAAAAATAATTACGATTTGGTGATGTGCTCGCCAGCGCGACGACCGGAAAAAACACAATCCGCCAATGACAAACCACTGACATAAGAGTGTGACGCCACACCCACTGCGCTGCGGCCTGCAGCGTACAGATTCGGCATGATGGAACCGTCTTCGCGTTTTACTTGCCCCGTCTGCTCATCCACCAACAAACCACCCAAAGTGATGGTTGGGCAGACAAACACTTTATTGCCCACGGAAACATCCATGGCATAAAAAGGCCCTTGATCTAAAGCGCGCAAATAATCGGTCGATTTATAAAAATCTTCGTCATTTTGTGCTGCAACAAAACCGTTGTAGCGATCGACCGTGGCACGCAATGTAGATGCAGGCAAGCCCGTTTTTTCTGCCAGCGCTTCGAGCGTTGCTGCACGCTTGGTGTTCATCATCAAGCTCAGCAGCGCGGGCGCGGTTTGCAACATCAGCCACACTTTTCCTGGCATCAATTGCAACAACACATCTTTCAACATCGCTTGCGTAAAAATCAGCGTGGCTTTGCCGTCGTGTCGCTCTGCCATCGCTTCGCCGATACGCGCACCGTAACTCGCTTCATTGACAATGCGTTCACCCGCACTGTTGACGATGATGCCTTCCACCCACGATTTCGGCGGATTGATAAAACGCCAGCTTGAACCGCGCGCCATGTTGCCGGTGGCACCGCCTGCACTTTCACCCAAACGAATACCGTTGCCGTTACAGCCTGGCGAACCGAGTGGCGCACCCGGTGCGTATTTTGGCGCGTGATGTTTAATCATGGCGCGATTAAAAACAAAACCACCGGCAGACAATACCACGCCTTTTTTAGCGCGCACTAAACGCGTTACCGTTTGCTCTTGCTCGATGAGGTTCATGTTTTTGCGCAACCAATTCGCCAGCGGCGGGAAATACATACGCACTTTGCTGAACACTTGGTAATACAAAGCAAAGCGTTTAGCGGCTTTGGATTCCGGCGCAATCTGCAACATTTTGACGCCGAGCACATTGCCATTGCCATCTTGCACTAATTGCGTGACGCGGCTTTGCGTCATCACATCAACATGAAAATCATCACAGCTTTTCAGCAGTGCTTTCATCAAACCCGCACCCGAAAAACCATTCCACTTTACACGGTGACCGCGCGGCGCAGATTCCGCCACATCTTTGTATTCTTTTACCAATTCATTGCCGGAGTAATACAGAAAATATTTATTGATGGGATAAAAAGTTTTCACGGGGCTCATACTGGCTTCAAAACCCACGCCATGTTGCTCCAACCATTCCAAGTTTTGCACGCTTTCATCGCAGAATTTTTTCAGCGTGCTGTCACTGACAACGCCGCAAGTTTCCAACTTCAAATAGTTGTACATATTGTCTGGCGTATCGTTGTAGCCAGCTTGTTTTTGATATTTCGTGCCGCCGCCGTAATACATGATGCCGCCGCTCAAGGCTGAAGCACCGCCGCCGATATAGCGATCCAACAACAACACTTTTGCGCCGTGCGCTTTGGCTTCTAATGCGGCACTGGCGCCAGCACAGCCAGCGCCCACTACTAAGACATCCGTTTCTATATCCCATCGAATCGCGTCAGGGGATGCAATCACCATGCTCGACTCAATTTCAGAATGCCAATTAGGGTCTTGTGGTTTCATGCCAATACTCCTTTCACGCGAAACGGACAATTTTATTCGGAAAACGAAAGACTATGGGCAAATAACGCAGTAGCGTCAACCAGAAACGATACGGCTATACAGCGTGCGAAAACTCCGCTACACCGTGTTGTATTACACTCATGCCAATCTCATTACGAACCATCGCCATGCTTTCAACGCTTGCCGCCTTGCTCTCCGTGCTGCTCATTTTTGGTGGGGAGATGGCTTACGCGCAGGCGCAAGCATCGCCCAGCTCGCTGCGCGTGGCAGGCATTGCTACCGCCATCAATAAAGACGGCAGCCTTGGGCAGCTGCTCTACCACGAGCAGCACGACATCACTCGCCAGCAGCACAGCGTGCTGTATACCGATGCGCAGGGGCGCGCCCTCGCCCGCAAGCAAATTGACTACCCGCGTGGGCGCACGCTGCCGGAATTCCAATTGGACGATTTGATTCACCAGCGCCGCAGCGGCAGTGAATGGCACAAAGGATATTTCCTTATTTATCAACAAAATGGCGATAAAAAACGCACCACTAAAGTGATCGAACCCGATGCACAGACAAGCATCGACGCAGGCTTCGACAACTATATCCGCCAGCATTGGAGCGAGCTGGTGGCAGGCAAAACACTGCCGATCAAACTGGTGGTTGCCGATCCCCTCGTCGTCCTACCCATGAGCATCGCTGAGGTCAGTGCGGCGCAAACTGACATCCCGCAGCGCAGCGGGCGTTACCGCTATTTTTTGGTGAACGGCAGCAATGTGCTCACGCGCTGGGCGCTGCCCACTCTGCAACTGGCGTATGACCGCGACAGCCATCTGCTACAGGTGTACCAAGGCCCATCCAATATCCTCGGCAACAAAGGCAAAGTGCAGGATGTGAATATTCAGTACACCTACACCCCGCTGCCTGCCCAGCAATAGCCGCGCCAGCGATCACCACTCCGACAACAAGGCTTCCGCCTGCTGCAACACCGTTTGCACCGCAGCGTCCTGCAGATCGGGCGGGTAACCGTAATGTTTCAAGATGCGCTTCACCAACACCCGCATTTTGGCGCGCGCATTTGCACGGTGTGCCCAGTCCACGGTCACATTTGCGCGCAGGCTGACCAACAATTCGTGGGCGATCAGCTTGAGCTTGTCATCGCCTAACACCTGCACCGCGCTGTCGTTTTCGGCCAGCGCGTCGTAGAAGGCGATTTCTTCGTCACTCAGCCCAGACTCTTCGCCGCGCGCTCGCGCTGCACGGATATCCTTGGCCAGTTCAATCAACTCTTGTATTACCTCAGCCGTGGTGATGGTGTTGGCGTGGTAGCGCGCCACCGCATCTTCCAATCGCTCCGAGAATGCCTTGGTCTGCACAACATTGGCCTTGCTGCGCGAGCGAATGCCGTCGTTGATGAGTTTGCGCAAAGCTTCCAGCGCTAGGTTCTTACGCTCCATCTGCTGCACTTCGGCGAGGAATTCATCAGAGAGGATGGAGATGTCTGGGCTCTTGATTCCCGCAGCAGCGAGAATGTCCACAATCTCTGTCGATACCACTGCACGGCTGACGATCTGCTGGATAGCCAGCTCGCGTTCTTGCTGAGTCACGCCGGAGCCGGTACTGCTTTTCACCAGTGCAGCACGGATCGCTTGAAAGAAACCGACTTCCTCGCGGATATCACGCGCCTCGTCGGAGGCGGATGCCAAAGCGAAAGCCTTAGATAAAGCCAACACAGCATCCTGATAGCGGCGGTGAGCATTCTTTTTGCCATCCTTCGTCTTTTCTTTCTCCGCCAGCTTCTGTTGCAGGTCGAGAATCCACTCGATGGCTCCCGCCATCATCGCCAAGCGCTCTTGCGGCGTGCCGCTCAACGCGGTGGCGTAGTCGTAGCCGTGGTACATATCCCGCACGACTTCGTACTTCTCCATCATCACCGCAATGGCCTGCGCTTCGTCAATG
This sequence comes from Pseudomonadales bacterium, assembly GCA_041395665.1. Lineage (NCBI taxonomy): Bacteria > Pseudomonadati > Pseudomonadota > Gammaproteobacteria > Pseudomonadales > Pseudomonadales bacterium. The sequence goes on along the minus strand of JAWLAB010000006.1, from coordinate 20,368 downwards.
CCTGTGTTTTCCTGGTCGTTCTTCGAGTACTGCCGCAAAGCCGATTTCAAATTTTGCGCAATGCCGATGTAGTCCACAATCAGCCCTGCGGGCTTGCCGCGGAACACGCGGTTCACACGCGCAATCGCCTGCATCAGGCCGTGGCCTTGCATGGGTTTGTCCACATACATGGTGTGCATGCACGGCGCGTCAAAACCGGTGAGCCACATATCCCGCACGATCACCAGTTTGAGCGGGTCTTGCGGGTCGCGCGCACGCTTGGCCAGCAGATCGCGTCGTGCTTTTTGCCCAGAAGAACCGGCGATGTGCTGTTGCCAGTCCAGCGGATCGCTCGCCGCGCCCGTCATCACGATCTTGACCGCACCCGTGTTGTCATCCGCGCTGTGCCACTCTGGTCGCAGCTTGATGATTTCGTCGTAGAGCTTCACACAGATGCGGCGGCTCATGCACACCACCATCGCTTTGCCATCGAGCGCCACTACACGATCCTCGAAGTGGGCAACCATGTCCTTGGCCACCAGCGCCAAGCGTTTGTCGCTGCCGACCAGCGCTTCAACGGTTGACCATTTTTTCTTGAAGCGTTCCTGCTCAGCCTCGGAATCCTCCTCAGTCAGCGCATCCACTTCCGCATCAATGTTGGGTTTTTCTGCTTCATCAAGTTCGATGCGCGCCAGCCGCGATTCGTAATAAATCGGCACAGTGGCGCCGTCTTCCACCGCACGGCTGATGTCGTAAATATCAATGTAATGCCCGAAAACCGCCGGCGTGTTCACATCGTCGGCCTCGATAGGCGTGCCGGTAAAACCGATGAAAGAGGCGTTCGGCAACGCATCGCGCAGGTACTTGGCAAAGCCGTAAGACACCTCACCGGTCTTGGCATCCACCTTGGCTTTGAAACCGTATTGGCTGCGGTGCGCTTCATCGGCAATCACCACCACATTGCTGCGCGTGGTGAGCGGCCCAGATCCTTCACCAAATTTCTGTAAGGTCGTGAAAATCACACCACCCGATGCACGGTTCAAAACTTTCTGCAAATCCTCGCGACTCTCGGCCTGCACCGGCGTTTGCCGAATCAAATCGCGGCACATGGAGAAGGTGGCGAACAACTGATCGTCAAGGTCGTTGCGATCCGTCAGCACCACCAAGGTGGGGTTGGCCATCGCTGGGTGCTTCACCAACTGCCCCGCGTAAAACGCCATCAAAAAACTTTTACCCGAACCTTGTGTGTGCCAGATCACGCCGGCGCGTTTGTCACCTTTGCCTTGTGATTTCACGCTGGGCAAACCGTAGTTGGCTGGGTCTTCCGCTTGGAGATTGTCCATGCTGGCGCGAAGGGTCGATACCACTGCGCGCTGCACTGCGTGGAACTGGTGGTAGCCCGCGATGATCTTCGCCAGCCCCGATCCCGTTTCGCCGAAGACCGTGAAGTGACAGAGCAGATCGAGCAAGCGGCGATGCTCGAACACACCTTCGATCAGCGTCGAGAGTTCTGGCGCACCTTTTGGGGCAATGCTGCCACCATCAGTTGTGCGCCACGGCATAAAACGCTCAAGGTCTGCCGAGAGTGACCCCACCCGCGCGGCAATGCCGTCGGAAGTCACCAGCAGCGCATTGGTGTTGAACAATGCCGGAATCTGCACTTTGTAGGTTTGTAATTGATTGAACGCACCCAGCAGATGCGCCCCTGCGCTGCCCGGCGCTTTCAGCTCGATCACGGCGAGCGGTAAGCCGTTCACAAACACCACCACATCAGGTCGCCGATTGCTCTGGCCGTTGATTACCACAAACTGCTGCACCGCCAACCAGTCGTTGCGCTCTGGGTGCTCGAAATCAATGAGCGCAACCTTGCCCGCCGTCAGCGTGCCGTCGTTGGCGTGCCCCTGTGAAAAATATTCGACATCCACGCCTTCCGTCAGCAGCTTGTGGATGCGGCGGTTTTCTTCCAGCAATGAAGGCAATTCGGACTGCGTCACGCGCCGCACGGCATCCTGCCGCGCCTCCAACGGCAGGCTCGGGTTCAGGCGTGCAACGGCATCCTCGAAGCGTTTTTTGAGAATGACTTCATCGTGGCTTTCGCGTTCGGGGTGATTGCCGTCAGGGCCGATTACTTCATCGGAAGTAACGGCATAGCCCAAGCCCTGCAATTGCTCCAGCAGTGCTAGCTCAACAGCTGCTTCAGACAGAAATGCCATTACCCTTCTCCTTGCATCAATTGCACTGGATTCTCACGATCCAGCGCCCATTGCTGCGGGTTATTGGCGATGTATTCGCGGATCCTCGCCAACGATTTTTCGTCACGGATGATGTGTTCGTAATAATTGCGTTGCCAGATGACAGCGCCGAGGGTTTGCCGCATTTCGTTGATCTGTTTGGTGGACACCGTTTTGAATGCGCCAATCAAACGCCCAAGTTCGTAGGGGCAGTTCGCGAACCGCCCTTGCCATCACCATCACCGTCAATTAGGGCGGTTCGCGAACCGCCCTTGCCATCCACCATCACCGTCAATTAGGGCGGTTCGCGAACCGCCCCTACCGTCACCATCGGCAATCACGATGATGCCATGCAAATGATTCGGCATAACGACCCATGCATCCAATCCGACATAATCATATTGGCTGGCCAACCATTGCCATGAATGCTTGACCATCCGCCCCGCGTCATTCAACACCATCATCCCATCCACAATTTCACCAAACAAACATTCGCGGTTTTGCGTGCAAATCGTTACAAAATACGCCCCGGCTTGGGCGTAATCGTAGCCTCGCAAACGCACGGAACGGCGGTGATGGATGTCCGGATTGAAAGTCACAGCCCGCGCTCCTTGAGAAAGACCTCGGCGTCGGGGATGCGCAGTTCGCCGGAGATCAGCCTCGGCAGTAGCGTGTCGCGGAGTTGGGCGAGGGCGGGACTCACTGTTCGTTCTCTGCCATTTGCCGATACAGCCTGTTGAGTCGGCCGATTTCCGATAACTTTCCAATATCGGGTCAGATGGCACGACGACTGGGATTAAACCGGAAATTGCTCTTCTGATCTCCTGGAAGGTCGAGCCGTTGGCATTGCCGACGATGGCATCCATGCTCTCCCTGCACCACGCCAGAACAGACGTTTGGCGAACGCCGTCGCATTTCATCGCGATGAAGCCAGTTTGATTGCCGTCGCAACCTCGGCAATCGCCAGATAACCGATGGGCGCGCGCGCGAGGACAGCAACTTACGGTTTCCAACCGGCAAGAGCCGGAACTGATCTTCGCAAGCCCGTGCATCGGTAACCTTCCGATCCGTGTCCAGCAAAACGGGAAACTTCAGGGCAGATAGGTCTTTGGGTGTGGCCCAGCAGTGCTGCCCATCGTCCCAATACTCGGGTTCCTTGGGGTGCTTGGTGTCGACCCGCCGCAGACCGTCACTTCTGCGACATCAACAGAGGTCACCTCCCACCCCTCCGGGATCTCCCCCAATTCCGATTCGACGAGCCGGTCGGGAAAGAGGTCGTAGAGGTGTGCGGGCAGGCCGGGCAGCGATTGGCCGCGCTGCCAGCGGCCTTCCAGCTTGGCGCGCACCGGCTCGAAGTCCACGAACCACGCCTTGAACAAGGCGCGGGCCATCGCCTCCAGCGTTTCGTTCTGCTTGCGGTTGAGTTCGATCTTGTCGTCCAGCGTGCCGAGGATGTGGGCGATGGCGCGTTGTTCTTCGATGGGGGGCAACGGCACCTCCAGCTCGTTCAGAGCTTTCCCCGTAAGGTGCTTGATGGTCGTCCCTGTAAAAAAAGGCTCCAACCAACCAGTGCGTCCGGCCAGCATGAACCAGTAGAACAAGTAGTAGTTATTCAGACCAACCTTCGGCCTGATGCGATGCAACGCCTTCTGGATTTTCATGTCGGGAACCTGTTCCCGCCATACGGCACAACGCCCCGGTTCTCCTCCTTCGCAAACAATCAAGTCGCCATCACGAACTCCGTAGCGTTCATCTTCGCCTTCTTCAAATTTCATCAGCGCCAAATCGTTGAGGTCGAATGAACCCCATCGGACGTTGCTGTTTCCAAGGTACGGGCGCGGCACCCCCTTGTTCTTCTGCGCATCGAGCATCTTCCCAAGGTTTGCGTTCACATAATCGCCCAAGCGAACAGTGGGCCACTCATTCGCCATACCCAAGCTCCTTCAGCTTGGCCACGCCGCCGCGCTGCACCACCACATAGGCCGCTTCGATATTGGCGTGAAACGCGGCAGGCAGGCGCGACCACAGGTGCACTTCCACCAGTATTGGAAGCAAGCTTTTCTGCAAGGCTTCTGTCAGGTCTACCCAGCCTTCCACATCTTGCGTTAGATCCGCCGGATGGCGCAGCACCAAATCCAGATCACTGCCTTCGTGTGCGCCGCCGGTAACGCGGCTGCCATAAGCCCACACCTCGGCCTGCGGCACATGCTGCGCCAGCAAGGTTTGCAAGGCGTGCAAATGGTGTGCGGGCAGTTGCAGTCGTGATAGTTCAATTTGCGGCATCAAACACCGCCTGTAGTTGTGGCGCCAACTGCCGCACATCCAGCAGATATTGCGGCAGCAGTTTGAGGGTTTCGTTGGCAAAGCCTTCGCCGTAATCGTGCGCGGTGTTGTTGCGGTTGGCGCGATAGGCTAACCAGCGTTCCACGGCAGCGGCATCCAACAGACTGTGCTTGCCTGCATGACGCAACACATCGTTGAACACGAGTTTGTCCACCTCGCGCGGGCTGCCGCCGTAGGCTTTCAATGCCTTGCGCAATAACTTGCCTGCCGTTTCCAGCGACAGCTCAAAACTTTTGATGGCTGCGTTGCGGTAAAGATCAAACAGCACATCGTCCCGGTTGTTGTGCTGTTCAATCGCCAATAGCGCCTGTTCCAGTGTAGCTGCCGTGCGCAGCAGGTGTTCGGTGTTCAATGCCATTTCAAATCTCCATAAATCCCAATGCGTTCAAGTTGGCTTCAATCGCCGCATCCAGCTTGGCGGCTGCCCGATTACTCATGCTCAGCTCCTTTTAATTCTTGCTCCAACTGTTCAACGCTGGGCAGTTTGTCTTTAAGGGCATCGGGCAGCTCGTGCGAGAGTTGGTAGCTGGCTAAACCGAGTGGTTTATGGATATCCGATAGGGCGTATTCGGCGACCAATTTGTCTTTGCTCTTGCAGAGCAAAAGGCCGATGCTGGGGGCGTCTTGCTCGCTGCACAGCTGTTCATCAACAGCCTTCAGGTAAAAATTGAGTTTGCCGGCAAATTCAGGCTCAAAATCAACGGTTTTTAACTCGACCACCACATAGCAGTGCAGCCGCGTATGGTAAAAGAGCAGGTCTATAAAAAAATCACGCTCGCCGACTTGCAACGGCACTTGCCGACCAATGTAGGCAAAGCCCGCGCCCAGCTCCAACAGAAACTGGGTGATGTGCTCAATCAGTGCGTTTTCTAATTGGCGCTCGTTGTATTCCGGGGACAGCGATAAGAAATCAAAGATGTAAGGGTCTTTGAGCACCTGCACAGCAAGATCGGACTGTGGCGCAGGCAGAGTTTGGGCGAAGTTATTCAGCGCCTTGCCGTCACGCTGCCATAAGCCGCTTTCAATTTGATGAGTGAGCGCAGCACGGCTCCAGCCATGAGTCCGGGTTTGTTGCAGGTAGTACAGCGCTTCGTCATGGCTTTGGCATTTGCTGACAATAAGTACATGGTGCCACCAAGGGATGCAGAACAATTGCGCAGCAGCTTGCTTCGCAATTGTGGGCTGCGCTTGCCAATACAGATACCAGCGGCGAATTTGTTCCAGATTGCGCTTGGAAAAGCCTTTTACCTCAGGGAACTCTGCCATTAAATCTTGGCTCAGTTGCGATAAAAAGCCACTGCCCCATTGGGTGTCTTGTTGCTGGCGAACGATATCTGCGCCCAATTCCCAGTAGAACTGCAACAGCTCCGTGTTGACGGCGACAGCTGCTTTGAGTTGCACCTGCCGAAAACGCTGCTTGAGCGCTGCCAGCCAAGGGGTGTAGTGGTTGTCGATCAGCGGTTTATTTGCCATAGCCCAGTTCCTTGAGGTTGGCTTCAATCGCCGCATCCAGCTTGGCCGCTTGCGCTCGCTGCTCGCGCCACTGCGCAGAGAGCCGCGCCATTTTTTCTTCAAAAGGTTCGCCGTCATCTTCCTGTTCGGCTGCGCCCACATAGCGGCCTGGTGTCAGCACATGGCCGTGTTTGCGGATTTCTTCAATGGTGGCAGATTTGCAAAAACCCGGAATATCGACATATGTAGGGGCGGTTCGCGAACCGCCCCTACGATCATCGTTACCGCCAATCATGTCAGTCGAAACGTCCGTCCGGTCAATACCACGCCACACGTGGTAGGTGTCGGCGATCTTCTGGACTTCCTCGTCGGTGAGTTCGCGCCTTGTGCGATCCACCAGCACGCCCAGCTTGCGAGCATCGATGAACAGCACTTGCCCGCGCCGGTCACGCAAGCCGCCTTTCTTTCCATTGGCGGGGTTCTTGTTACGGGCGAGGAACCACAAGCAGGCGGGAATCTGCGTGGAATAAAACAACTGGCCGGGTAGCGCCACCATGCAGTCCACCGCGTCAGCTTCGAGCATTGCCTTGCGGATCTCACCTTCGCCCGACTGGTTGGAACTCATCGAGCCGTTGGCCAGCACCACGCCCGCCGTGCCGTTGGGCGCGAGGTGGTGGTAGATGTGCTGGAGCCAGCCGTAGTTGGCATTGCCCACGGGCGGCGCGCCGAACTTCCAACGCACATCTTCACGCAGGCGGTCGCCGCCCCAGTCGGAAATGTTGAACGGCGGATTGGCGAGAATGAAGTCGGCCTTGAGATCGCGCAGCTCGTCTTTGTGGAAGCTGCCTTCGTTGTTCCAACGAATATCCGAATCAATGCCGCGCACAGCCAAGTTCATCTTGGCCAGCCGCCACGTGGTGTAGTTGCTTTCTTGGCCGTAGATGGCGATGTCGCCAATGCGCCCGCCGTGCTGTTGCACGAATTTTTCCGACTGCACAAACATGCCGCCGCTGCCGCAACACGGGTCATACACGCGGCCTGCCACACCCCGCGCGGGATCAGGCAGCGGTTCGAGCATTTCAACCAGCACGCGCACCACGGAACGCGGGGTGTAGAACTCGCCGCCGCGCTTGCCTTCTGCACCGGCGAACTGGCCGAGGAAGTATTCGTACACGCGCCCGAGAATGTCTTTGGAGCGGTCGCCTTCCTCGTTGAGCGCAATGCCAGAGATCAGGTCGATCAGCTCGCCCAGCATCACCTTGTTGAGCGCGGGCCGGGCGTAATCCTTGGGCAGCACGCCCTTGAGCGACTCGTTGTCCTTCTCGATGGCGCGCATCGCATCGTCGATCAGTGTGCCGATGGTGGGCAGCTTGGCGTTGGCTTGCAGGTGTGACCAGCGCGCTTCTTTGGGCACCCAGAACACGTTGTCGGCGAGGTATTCGTCTTTATCTTCCGCCGCTTGTTTGTCTTCAGCCAACAGCGCCTTGTGCTTGGCCTCGAAGGCGTCCGAAATGTACTTCAGGAAAATCAGGCCGAGCGCGACGTGCTTGTAGTCGCTGGGCTCCATGTTGCCGCGCAGCTTGTCGGCTGCCTTGAAAAGCTCCGTCTCAAAGCCGAGATCGCCACCGTTTTTGTTTACATCATTTTTTGCCATCGTGTTCGTGTCCTTATGCACCGCCTTCAGCAACACGGGCGCTAGTGTAGCCCAGCAATAGCCGCGCCCCCCCGTTTCGGCTAGCATGCTGGCACCGTTTTTAGCTCTCAATTTATGCGCACACTCACCATTACCCGCCCCGACGACTGGCACATCCATCTGCGCGATGGAGCGTATCTTCCGCGCACTGTGGCGGATGCCGCGCAGCAGTTTCATCGCGCGATTGTGATGCCCAACCTCGTGCCGCCGGTGAGCAATACCGCCGAGGCGCAGAGCTACCGCGAACGCATCAATGCCGCGCGCCCTGCGGGTTCTGATTTCGAGCCGCTGATGGTGTTGTACCTCACCGATAACACCGATCCCGCCGAAATGGCCATCGCCAAAGCCAGTGGTTTTGTGCACGCCTGCAAGCTGTACCCCGCTGGCGCCACCACCAACTCAAGCTCTGGCGTGACGGACATCAAAAAGATTTACCCCGTAATTGCAGCGATGGAAAAAGCAGGCTTGCCGCTGCTGTTACACGGCGAAGTGACGGATAACTACATCGATATTTTTGATCGCGAAGCGGTATTTATTGAGCGCACGCTACAACCACTGACGCGCGATTTTCCCGCGCTAAAAATTGTGTTGGAACACATCACCACACGCGATGCGGTTGCTTTTGTAAAAGATGCGTCGCAACAAGTCGCAGCAACAATTACTGCGCATCATTTGTTACTCAATCGTAACAACATGCTGGTCGGCGGTATACGCCCGCATCTGTTTTGTTTGCCAATACTCAAGCGCGACATCCACCAACAAGCCTTATTAGAAGCGGCAACTAGCAGCAATCCAAAGTTTTTTCTCGGCACCGATTCCGCACCGCACGCACAACACAAAAAAGAAACGGCTTGTGGCTGCGCGGGTTGCTACACCGCACTGCACGCACTGGAACTGTATGCCGAAGTGTTTGATCGCGCAGGAAAATTAGACAAGCTAGAAGGCTTTGCCAGTTTTTTTGGTGCAGATTTTTATGGCTTGCCACGCAACACAGACAGCATCACTCTGATTGAACAAGAGCAAACTGTGGTGAACTCACTGCAATTTGGCGATGAAGCACTCGTGCCACTGCTGGCAGGCGACACGCTGCGCTGGTCGCTGCAAGGCGCACGCGCATGAGTAAATCAAAAGAGTTTTCTTCTTTTGCGGAAGCGTTTGCCAACATTGAGCCGCTGCCGACACTGAGCACGCGTTTTCGCGGCTTTTTACCGGTAGTGATCGATCTAGAAACTACCGGCTTCAATAACAACACTGATGGCATTTTGGAAGTCGCTGCTGTTTTTCTCGCCTACGATGACAACGGCAATTTGCATCGCGAACGCACAATTATTCACGCCGTGCAGCCGTTCCCCGGCGCGAATATCGAGCAATCGGCACTGGAGTTTACCGGCATCAACCCCGATGACCCTGCGCGCAATGCTGTCACGGAAGCCGAAGCCTTTGGTGATATTTTTTCGCAAATTAAAAAAGCGGTAAAACAACACGAGTGTACCCGCGCCATTATGGTGGCGCACAACGCGCATTTTGATTTGGGCTTTCTCAACGCGGCCACATTGCGCTGTGAATTGACGAAGAAAAATCCGTTTCATCAATTCTCGTGTTTGGATACGGTTTCACTCGCAGGCTTGGCTTACGGGCAAACTGTACTAGCACGCGCCTGCCAAGCTGCCAATATCACTTTCGACAACAAAGCAGCGCACCACGCCGATTACGATGCCGAAAAAACGGCGGATTTGTTTTGCGACATCGTCAACCAATGGCGCGAGAAAACCAGCGCGCGTTGATGCGCTTCAGTCGTGAACTTCTTTCATTGATGAAAAACAGTGTTCTCATCCACCGCAGCGCGCGCAGTGCGACAACGATTGGCGAGAGCTGTTTCGTCTACATAACCAAATGAAATACCAAACAGCAATTTGAAGCTGGCATCCACACCTAAGACTTCGCGCACTAAATCCGCATGAAAACCCAGCGAAGTTTGAGGGCAACTACCCAAACCGCAGGCCGTTAAAGACAGCATCAAAGACTGCGCGTACATCCCCACATCCATCGCCTCACGCAAACTGTGTTCTTGTGGCATAAATAAAAAAGCCACATGCGGTGCATCAAAAAATGAAAAATTGCGCATGAAAGCTGCACCGCGTTTTTCTTTGTCTTCGCGCGCAATCTCCATCGCTTCAAACAAGACACGCGCCGCTTCACGCTGCCGCTCTTTGTAAACACCGTGGTATTGACCGTCGTAAGGAAAATCCATCGTCGTGGTACCGCCGAGCATCAAGGGCGGGATCGCTTGTCGCAGTGTTTCTAACGCGGTGCCACTCGCCACATGCACAGCCCAAGGCTGCGTATTGCAATTGGAAGGTGTGCAATTGGCCAAACCAAACACCTCATCAAGAACCTTTTTTGGAACAGGTTCAGACTTGAATGCCCGCACAGAAAAGCGGCTTTTAATCACATCGGCAAAGGATGGTGTTGAGATGGCAGTCATACAACGCTCCATAAACATAAATTCTGCTGTACAGCATGGCGCAAACCGAAACTACGCGCAAATTGAAGGGCTTACGGTAGAATGGGTGGCTCTCAAGCGTCTGTTATTTTACGAGCCTTGCATTATGTCGATCACTTACAAAACTCCTGAGCAAATTGAGCAAATGCGCGAAGCTGGCCGCATGGCTGCCGAGGTGCTCGACATGATTGGTGAATTCGTTAAACCAGGCATCAGCACCGCAGAAATTGATCGCATCTGCCATGAGCATATCGTCAATGTACAAAAAGCGATTCCCGCTTGTTTGGGTTATCGCGGTTTCCCTAAATCGGTTTGCACATCCGTCAATCAAGTGATTTGTCACGGCATTCCGTCCGAGAAAAAAATCCTCAAAGACGGTGACATTATCAATATCGATGTCACCGTGATTAAAGACGGTTGGCATGGCGATACCAGCCGCATGTATTTTGTTGGCACGCCTGCGCCGCACGCCAAACGCTTGGTGGAAGTCACACGCGAATGTTTGGAGGCTGCGATTCGTTTAGTCAAACCCGGCTGCAAACTCGGCGACATCGGTCACGCTATTCAAACGCTGGCAGAAAAAAATCATTACAGCATCGTGCGCGAATATTGCGGTCATGGCATCGGCAAAGTGTTTCACGAAGAACCACAAATTTTGCACTACGGTCGCCCAGACACAGGCTTAACGCTCAAAGAAGGTATGGTGTTCACCATCGAGCCGATGATTAACGCAGGCAAATCACACAGCAAATTAAAATCTGATGGTTGGACCGTAGAAACCAAAGACGGTCGCCTTTCCGCACAATGGGAACACACCATGGCAGTGACAGCCAATGGCGTTGATATTTTGACCAAAAGCCCCGCAGGATTATTTTGATGAATGCATTGCTGTTTTTTGACGAACAGCGATTTGAGAAGGCGTTGGCACGAGAAAAACCTGTCACCGTTTTTCGTGATGCCATTCAAGCAGCGAACACACACTTCGACAACCGTTTTCACGAAGGCGAAGAAGTTAGAACACTGGTCAATGAACGCGCGCGTTTTATTGATCGATTATTGTATTTTGCATGGCTGCACTTTGCGCTCGGTGACGACAATGCTCTCATTGCCGTCGGCGGCTACGGCCGCATGGAGTTACACCCGTATTCCGATATTGATGTACTGATTTTATTACCCGAAGAACCCGACAGCGACACGCAATCTAAAATTGAATCTTTCATTACCTTTTTGTGGGATATCAATTTGCATGTCGGCCACAGTGTGCGCACTTTTGAAGAGTGCTTACAATCAGCAAAAGAAGACATCACGATTGCCACCAACCTGCTGGAATCGCGCACTCTTGCGGGCAATCCCTCACTGCGCAGCGCATTGCGTAAAACACTGGATGAAAGAAGTATTTGGCCTAGCCACGATTTTTTCTACGCCAAATGGCAAGAGCAGCGCGAACGCCATCACAAACACAACAACACCGAATACAACTTAGAGCCCAACATTAAAAATGCTCCTGGCGGCCTGCGCGACATTCAAACCATTATTTGGGTAGCCAAACGCCACTTCGCCGTAGAGCGCGTTGTTGATTTAGTAAAAATAGGATTTTTAACCGAAAGTGAATACAACATTTTGCGCAAAGGCGAAGAAGTGTTGTGGCGTATTCGCTACGGCTTACACCTCTTGGCAGGACGGGGAGAAGAACGACTCTCCTTTGATTTTCAGCGCGCGCTCGCCGCATCGTTTGGCTATCACGACACGGACAAAAGCCTAGCTGTTGAAAAATTAATGAAGCGCTATTATCGCGCGGCAACAGCACTGCGTGAACTCAATGATGTACTGCTAAACTTCCTAGATGAATCACTTTCAGATGACGACAATATCGCAGAAATTGTTGACATCAACCGCCGCTTCCGCACTTATAACGACTATATCGAAGTCAAATCAGACAATGTGTTCAAACAGTCACCTTCTGCATTGTTAGAAATTTTTATCTTGATGGGACAAGAGCCAAAAATCAAAGGCGTGCGCGCCTCCACCATTCGCCTCATGCGCGAACACCGCAACCTTATCGACGATAATTTTCGTACGGATATCCGCAACACCTCGCTGTTCATGGAATTGATTCGCACTTCCAGCAACTTGGTTACACAGTTGTTGCGCATGAAACGCTACGGCATTCTTGGTCGCTATTTACCAGAGTTCGGCGAAATTGTCGGTCAAATGCAATATGACTTGTTCCATATCTACACAGTCGATGCACACACATTAGCCTGTGTTAAAAATATGCGGCGCTTTTGGTATGCCGAGTCAGAAGAAAAATTTCCGCTCATCGCGCAGCTGATAAAAAAATTACCTAAAGTTGAACTGCTTTATATCGCTGGTCTGTATCACGATATTGGCAAAGGGCGCGGTGGCGATCACTCACAACTCGGCGCTGTTGACGCTAGAGCATTTTGCGAACGCCACAGCCTCAGCAAGCGCGATACCAACCTCGTGGCTTGGTTGGTTGAAAATCATTTACTCATCTCCAGTACGATTCAGCGCCAAGACATTTCAGACCCAGACATTATTCGTGAATTTGCACTCAAAGTAGGCGACCAAGTGCATCTGGATTATTTGTTGATGTTGACCGTTGCCGATGTTAACGCGACCAATCCCACCTTATGGACCAGCTGGAAAGCGCAGCTAATTCGCCAGCTCTACACTGAAACCAAGCGTATGCTGCGCCGTGGCTTTGAAAATCCCATTGATAAAACAGAATGGATTGAAGATGCACAGCAACAGGTGTTAGATAAATTGTCACAAAAAGGATTTTCAAACAAAGAGGTCAATAAGTTGTGGGAAGGCCGTAGCGAAGACTATTTCTTGCGCGAAAACACAACGGATATTGAGTGGCATACAGAAGCCATCGCCCACCATGCCAATCCTGATGAGCCACTCATTTTGATTCGCGATCCTGAGGGTGGAGTTTTTGAAGGCGCGACACAAATTTTCGTGCGTATGCGTGCGCACAATCATGCCTTTGCCGCCGTGGTTACGCTACTCGATCAGCTGAACCTCAATATTCAGGATGCGCGGCTTTATAGCTCCAGTGGTGGCTTCACCAATGACACTTATTTTGTGTTGGATGAAAATCTAGAACCCATCGGCAATGACGATGAACGCCGCAACCATATTTGGCAAACGCTGCACGATGAGCTGGCGCATAACATCGACAACTTCCCCTCCATCGCGCAACGCCGCACGCCGCGCGAATTGAAGCACTTCACCATGCCGACACGCACCAGTATGTCTAACGATATTCGCAGCGGCACCACTATGTTGGAAGTGATTTCACCAGACCGCCCCGGCCTACTCGCACGCATCGCGCGCGTTTTTGTCGAGTTCGGCATTCGCGTCAATAATGCAAAAATTGCCACACTGGGCGAACGCGTAGAAGATATTTTCTTTGTTACCGATTCCGAGGGCAATGCACTGTCTGATCCAGAGTTTTGCACAACCTTACAAAACACTTTGTGTGAACAATTGGATCAGCAAGTAGCAAAAACCTCTGCACCCGCCATGTAAATACCATTATCAAGATCACAATGAATCCATTACTGAATACTTTACAACCCTATCCTTTTGAAAAACTGGCGCAGTTAAAAGCGGGCATTACACCGCCAGCATCCTTGCCACATATCGCGCTATCTATTGGCGAGCCGCAGCACCCTGCGCCAGAACATGTAGTGCAAACACTAATTAAACATCTCAATGGTTTGAGTAATTATCCAACAACAAAAGGTATTCCCGCCTTGCGCGAAGCGATGGCACAGTGGTGCACGCGCCGCTTTCATCTCGCGCAAGCATTAAATGCTGAAACAGAAATTCTGCCCGTCAACGGCACACGTGAAGCACTGTTTTCTTTTGCGCAAGCTGTTGTTGATCCAAACAAAATTGATCCTAATAAAAAGCCTCTCGTTGTTTCACCCAATCCGTTTTATCAAATTTACGAAGGCGCTGCCTTGTTGGCTGGCGCAGAGCCCTACTTTCTGCCTTGCACAGCAGAAAATCGCTTTATTCCTGATTTTGACAAAGTATCTGCAGACATTTGGCAGCGTTGTCAGTTGTTATTTATTTGCTCACCTGGAAATCCTACTGGCAGCGTGATGAGTCTTGAGCAAATACAGCAACTCATTCGTTTAGCCGATCAATACGATTTCATTATTGCCAGCGATGAGTGTTATTCAGAACTGTACTTTGACGAGCAATCACCACCCATCGGGTTACTGCAAGCCGCCAGTGCGATGGGGCGCAAGGATTATCGCCGCTGTGTGGTTTTTCATTCGCTGTCTAAACGCTCTAACCTCCCTGGCTTGCGATCCGGTTTTGTGGCAGGCGACGCCAAAATTCTCGAAAAGTTTTTGCTGTATCGCACTTATCACGGTTGTGCGATGCCTTTGCAGCATCAACATGCCAGCATCGCGGCATGGCAAGATGAGGCACATGTTTTAGAAAATCGCAGATTTTATGCAGAAAAATTTTCTGCTGTACTCAACATACTCAAAGGCGATATCGCACAGGGAAAAATTACCGTCAGCAAACCGGATGCCGGCTTTTATTTATGGGCGAATGTACACGGCAGTGACACAGACTTTGCGCGCGATCTGTTTGCGCAACAAAATATCACTGTATTGCCTGGCAACTTTCTTTCGCGTGAAGTTGATGGCTTCAACCCAGGCGCAGGCTTTGTACGCATGGCGCTGGTTGCTTCGCTCGATGAATGCATGGCAGCAGCCAATCGCATTCATCATTTTCTACAAACCAGGTAGCGCACATGCTGAAAAAAGAACGTGCGGTATGGATTGCTCAAAAGTTGGCTGAACTCTACCCAGAGCCACCGATTCCTTTAACACATACCGACGCCTATACCTTATTGGTCGCCGTGTTGCTCTCTGCACAATGCACGGATGAGCGCGTCAACAAAGTAACTCCTGCTTTGTGGCAATTAGCAGACAACCCTTACGACATGGCCAAGCAATCGGTCGCCGCGATAGAAAAAATTATCAAACCTTGTGGTTTATCACCGCAAAAAGCCAAAGCCATTCGTGGCTTATCAGAAATCCTTATCAATGAACACAACGGGCAAGTGCCCGATAATTTTGCTGATTTAGAAAAACTGCCTGGTGTCGGCCACAAAACTGCCAGCGTGGTGATGTCACAAGCTTTTGGCGTGCCGGCCTTTCCTGTAGATACGCACATCCATCGCCTTGCGCAGCGCTGGAAGTTAACCAGCGGCAAAAATGTCGCGCAAACGGAAATCGACCTCAAAAAACTGTTCCCGAAAGAACAGTGGAATGCGCTGCACTTGCAGATTATTTATTACGGGCGCGAGCATTGCTCGGCGCGCGGTTGTGATGGCACGCGCTGTTTGATCTGCCGCCACTGTTTTCCGCAGCGCAAATCACCTGTCACCACATTAAAGGCGTAGCGAAGTTGTGAACAAATTCTCGGCCATCTTTCGCCATACAGGAACACCGTGGTCACTACTGGCCGTTATCGTTCTGCTTGCCCAATGTTTTTTTTTGTATGGCAACACCGCACGCGACGATGCATTTTTCACCTATTGGTCAGCACATTCGCTAGCGGAGTACGGAAAAATTCTCAATTACAGTGGTGATCGTGTTGAGCAATCTTCCACACTGTTACACACGGTATTGCTCGCAGCTTCACAGAAATTACTGCCATTTATTGCTATTCCAACAGCATCATGGTTTTTCTCCATGTTGGCAGGTGTTATCACGCTGCTGCTATTTGCCCGCACACTTAAAGATCACGCCATTGATACCACTGCGACTTTGGTGCTCGCCGCATCCACTAGCGTAATTTTTTGGTCTAGCAGCGGCATGGAAACGCTCAACGGCACAGCATTATTTACCGCTGTACTTTGGTTGTGCTTAAAACTAAAACTTTCAAAAACTGAAAGCTGGGGATTAGTCGCCATCTGTGCAATGGCTGTGATGAATCGTCCAGAAGCGTTTGTCGTGCTGTTATGTTTTATTGTGGCTGCTTGGCCGCTGCAATATTTGCTGCACTGGTCTTTCAAAAACACCGCACATAGCACTTGGTTAATTTTATTGATCGCCACTGCGCTTGCTGCCGCACTCATAACCGGTTGGCGCTACTTTTATTTTCACGATTGGTTTCCGCAGCCTGTTACAGCAAAGCAAGAATCCAATTGGATTATCAATCTCTTTAATGGCATTAACTACTTAATCATTAGCAGCAAATCGATCAATACAAAAATCATTCTTATTGCAGGGTTCTGTAGCGCACTACTGGCGCTACCGTTGTGGAAACACCGTTTTCGCGTGCAGATCATCACCTGTTGCACACTCGCTATTGCACAGATCTGTTTTATTTTAGCCACAGGCGGGGATTGGATGGATGCCGGCCGCTTCCTGCTACCCGTTCTACCCGCATTATTACTCAGCGCTGTTTTTTTTCTTGCACCTTGGCCGCGACTTCTGATGCTCGCAACTTTCACGCTCACTGGATTTTCTCTGCTAGAAAGCTGGCAGTTTGCACAGAAACAATCAACGGGATTCGCTGTCCATGAGCGCTCCGCCGCTGTGCAACAATTCATTCCTAATGCTGACCAGATTGCCAATCAATACAGCTATGCGGAGTGGCAAAGCAAAGATGCCCTGCGCGATATTCCACAACTGGAATCACTCAAACAACTGATAGAAAAATTGGCTACGCATCCAAAGCCAATCAATATTGCGTCCATACAGATGGGATTTATTCCCTACCATTTAGCGATTCAATTTCCGCAGCGTTTACGCTTTCTTGATTTGCGCGCATTGAGCTCACGCGAGTTAACCGATTGCGCACCACTCAAGCCTTTCAAGCGCACCAGTAACGGCCTCATCATCAGCTACGATGAGTTTTTTGCTCTGCTACCTGTCTTAAATCGCCAATGCGGCATACAAAAGCCAGATATTTTGTACGATCTCGGCTATGACATGCGCAAGCAAGCCCTGCAAGACAACGGCTATATCACGGTGTATTTCGAGCAGCGACACATTCAAGGCACATTTTCACAGCGCGGTATTGGATCTCAATTATTTATTGCGATACGCAAAGAGTTAGCCGCGCAATATGGCATTGCTGATATTGATGGAAAAATTCCAGCCATCACACCAGAACCGAAAAAAAACCATCCCAATATCGTTTTGGTGATTGCTGACGATGTGAGCTATGACAATTTTGGCTTCATGGGCAATAAGGCAGCGCGCACACCGACATTGGATCAACTCGCACAGCAAGGCACGGTATTCACTACCGCCTATGTGCCTACCGCTTTTTGTCGCCCCTCTCTCGCCACACTATTAACTGGCCAATGGCCACACCAAACGCGTTTACACGCAAACAATGGTGTTCCCGTACTACCCAAAGGCACAGCAACACTCGCCACACGCTTGCAACAGAATGGTTACATCACATTCAGCGGTGGCAAATTCTGGGAAGACGAACCCGATTTGCGTGGCTTTGATCGTTTCGATAACAGCAAAGAAAACTTTGCCAGAAAAGATCAAGAGAAGTTATGGCAATTTCTTGATGATTATTCAGGCAAACAACCGATGTTTATCTCGTGGGCACCCATGATGCCGCATCGCCCGCACGATGCTCCTGCCGAATTCATGAATGCCATTGATGAGCAGGCTATTGATATTCAAGGTGTACCTGTAGACAAACAAGAAATGTTTCGCGAACAAGAAAAGCGTTTGCTAGCAATGAATATGTGGTTTGATGCGGAATTCAAAAAACTGTATCAGCAACTCGCTGCAAGAAACCAACTCGACAATACCGCTTTTGTTTTCTTAGCCGATAACGGCTACAGCAATCGCGGCGCTTCCAAAAGTACACCGTATGAACTCGGTATACGCACCCCGCTTATTTTTTACTGGCCTAAACATTTTCCCGTGCAGCGCATCGATGCTGGCGTTGATACCGTCGATCTGTATAAAACTATTTTGGACATTGCCAATGTAACAACACCTTCTACGCCAAAATTTGGGCGCAGCTTGTTACCCACGATCGTGCAAAAAATACCGCCTGTTGCTGAAAAATTATTTGGCGCGAACTACCCGGCCTTCACATTAAAAACAGACCCACTACCCAGACCTGAACGCGATATTTTTGCCCTGCATGTACGCGACGGCGACTGGAAATACATTTTCTTTTTGCGCGATGTGCGCGAACAAGACAATCTTGATCTCACCATCCAGAAAGGCGTGATGCCCTACCCGGAAAAAAAAGGTGGCGACGAAGAATTGTTTTATTTGCCGGATGATCCTTACGAAAGAAACAATCTTTCTATGCAGGCAGAAAACAAAATTCGCGTTGAGCAATACCGCCGTGAAGTGCTGCACTGGTGGTACAGCACAGGAGGCAAGCAACTGGATGTGGCGCGCGCTTGCCAACAAACACCCAACACCGTCGTCTGTGAAAAATTGGTCGGTATGCCGATGCCGTAATACCTTCCTTTCTCAAGAATGCATCGCTTTCTCAAGACGGAATGCGCACCACTAAACAATCACACTGAATCACATGCACTAAAGCATTCGCGGTCGAACCCAACAACGCGCGCCAACCGCGCCGTCCGTGAGAACCCACCACCAATAAATCCGTGTGCAACTGTTCGGCCAACTGCGCCACCATGCCGGACGGCTGCCCCAACAATGTATGCGCACGCTCAGCTGGGATTTCGTACTTTTTAACAAAGTTCTGCACGGAATTCGCCATTTCCTGCAGCATGGACTCGTCATTCATGGGAGAAAAACCCACCACCGGATCAAAGCCTGTCAGCGGCCAATCCAGCACATGCACAGCATCCAAAGTTGCGTTGTATTGCTTTGCCAACGCACTCGCTTTTTCTAGTACAAGATGCGCTTCGTTGCTGAGATCAATCGCCACTAAAATTCGCTGATACATAAGATGTAACTCGCCTCTATGAATGATGTTCCCACTCTATCATTATCGTTCCTCACTGAGCATACCCTGCGTCAAGGAGTGGGAAATGTTATCCTAACGGTTTGTTTTTAGAGGCTTTTCAAGCATGGCATTTGCAATCGGCATCGGTATCGGCACACAAAACAGTCAAGGCGAATGGCTGGAAGTTTTCTACCCCACACCCATTCTGCATCCCTCTGAAACACTGTTTCGCAACATTGCCACAGCGTTACATCACACCGGCGACAACGCTGCTATAAGCGTGCAAGCTGCGCAAATTCGACAACTCGACGCACAGCTTAAAGAAGGTGGACAAGACCTGCCGTGGCTCGCTGCGCTGGCAGACACGCAGCAACCGCTAGTCGTGATGCTGCTGAGTACCGATGAACAATCCACTTCTGTGCCAGAGGTATATTTGAAACTGCATCTGCTCTCGCACCGCTTGGTCAAACCACATCGCATCAACCTCGCAGGTATTTTTGGTTTGCTGCCGAATGTGGCGTGGACCAACGAAGGTGCAATTGATGTGCGCGAATTGCCACAGCGCCAACTCGCGGCGCGCGTTGCAGGTCGCGTGTTGGAAGTCTCCTCCGTCGATAAATTTCCGAAAATGACCAACTATGTTGTGCCAACGGGCGTGCGCGTGGCACACACCGCGCGCGTGCGTTTAGGTGCGTATCTCGGCGAAGGCACTACCATCATGCACGAAGGTTTCGTCAACTTTAATGCCGGCACTGAAGGCCCAGGCATGGTGGAAGGACGCATCTCTGCGGGTGTTTTTGTCGGCAAAGGTTCAGACATTGGCGGCGGCGCTTCAACGATGGGCACGCTGTCCGGCGGTAACAATGTGGTGATTTCTATCGGTGAAGGCTGCTTGCTTGGGGCAAACGCAGGCGTAGGTATTCCGTTGGGTGATCGCTGCACGATTGAAGCGGGGCTCTACATCACCGCAGGCTCCATCGTGACCTTGATTGACCACGCCGGTCACGGCGCTGGCACTTGCAAAGCGCGTGAGCTGGCAGGCAAATCGGATTTATTGTTCAGACGCAATTCAAAAAATGGCGCAGTTGAATGCCTCACCAATAAAAGTGCCATCGAATTAAACGAAGCATTGCATAAAAATTAATTACGCGAATTTTTACATGACAACAATGACGCCGACACTTGCCCTCACCTGTC